>DATMXP010000047.1 GCA_035561515.1 Terriglobales bacterium
TCTCCATATATGAAAACAAAGGACTTATAAGTCCTTTGAAATCATATACGTCGAGCCCGACGCTCGCGTAACTGCTTTGTTTTCTTATACGGAGGCAAAACAGGGGGGGAGGGGGGTATGGACCAGGGTATCCCTGGCCGATTAACTATCCTTGTCCACTGTCACTCCTACTCCACAGTCTGTGCACTTTCTGCCACACGCCGACGTCGCATCTCATAGAGTATGCTGCACATAGCAGCTTCTCTGTGACGTTTGAGCAGACAATCCGCCAGCCCGTTTCCGTTTCGGGCGTCGGCCTCCACTCCGGAGTTCCCGTCACACTGCGGATTCTGCCTGCTCCCGCCGGCACCGGCATCGTCTTCCGCCGCACCGACCTCGACGGCTTCGAAATCGAAGCCAACTGCCGCAACGTCGCCCGCGTCAGCTACGCCACCTCGTTGATGAAGAAAGGCGTGCTCATCTCCACCACCGAGCACCTGCTCGCCGCCTGCGTCGGCGTCGGACTCGACAACGCCATCATCGAACTCGACAACCTCGAACTGCCCCTGCTCGACGGCAGCGCGCAACCCTTCGTCGACCTCATCATGAGCGTGGGCCTCCGCCGCCAGCGACGCCCCCGCACTTACTACCGCATCCTCCGCGACATCGAACTCCACGAAGGCGATAAGTTCATCGGCGTCTATCCCGGCACCGGATACTCGGTCTCCTACGAGATCGACTTCCCCCACCCGCTCATCGGCAAAGAAAATTTTGAAGTCGAATTGAGCGACGGCCAGTTCCAGCGCGAGATCGCCGCCGCGCGCACCTTCGGCTTCAAGCACCAGGAACAGCAACTGAAAAACATGGGTCTGATTCGCGGTGCGGATATGACCAACTGCATCGTCCTCACTCACGACTCGGTTCTTAACGGCCCGCTTCGCTACCCGGATGAATTCGTCCGCCACAAGGTTCTCGATCTCATTGGCGACCTCGCGCTTCTCGGACGCCGAATTGTGGGACGAGTTGTTGCCAATCGCGCTGGACACGCAATGCACACAGCGCTCGTCTCGCGCCTGCTTAAAGACCCGTCATTCTGGGAAGAAACTACGGAAGAACACGTAATTCCGCCGTCTCCGATCGAACCTCGACTCGGTTCGTCAACGGTTCCGTAGCCGCTCCAAACCTCTCTGGAGCATCCAAGAAGCTGTTGACCAATAAAGAACCGCGGCAAATCTGCCGCTCGAATCTCGACATGAAGTTCTGGCAGTATTCATCAGGAAGTGTTCAAAATCGGAGGTGATGTGAAACGGTCAGCCTTGCGCATATCTGTAATCGTCATCGCACTCGTGCTGATCGGCGCGAGCTTCTTCGTGCGAACGTCGGCCGACGCGCGCCTTAGGTCCGCCGAAAAGACAGCCGTTGCTGAATCTGCCGCAGCCGCTGCGATCACTCGCCAGCATCACGACGTCGTCTCCGAAATCAAGGTTCGTCCCGGCACGAACTTCACTGAACTTCTGCTGTCCGCAAATGTCGACTCCGAGTCCGCAAGGCGCATCACCGAAGTCGTTCGCCCGGTATTTAAGCCGCGCTCGCTCAAAGCCGGTCAAAAGCTGGTATTTACGCACCGCTTCGATGGAGTCCTGAAGTCGATTCAGTATCGAACTGGTTGGGATTCTGAACTCCAGATCGCCAATCTCGGCCCGGACTTTACGGCAACCGAAAAGAAGCTGGAAGCGAAGACCGAAACTGTCGTCGTAAAGGGAACCCTCGAGAGTTCTCTATTCGAGTCGGTTCTTGACCTTGGCGAAACGCCGGAACTCGCCGTTCGACTGGCCGAGATCTTCGCCTTCGACCTGGATTTCTATAGCGATCCGCAGCCTGGAGATACATTCAAGCTGGTGTTTGAGAAGCGCACCGTTCCCGGCGATGACAGTCCTACTTACGGTCGCATCTTTGCCGCCGAGTACGTGAACGGAACGCATCCTTACACAGCCGTTCTATTCCGCGAGCCGAATGGTCATCCTGCGTATTACACGGCCGAAGGGAAGTCGTTGCAGAAGGCGTTCCTGAAGTCGCCGCTGAAGTTCGCGGCCCGTGTGAGTTCGCACTTTAGTCGTCGGCGGTTTCACCCCGTTGCGCACGTGTATCGTCCGCATTACGGTACTGACTACGCGGTTGGTGTCGGAACTCCAGTGCAAGCCATTGCCAACGGCCGTATTGCGTTCTCGGGATACAAAGGCGCGAATGGCAATCTGATCGTAATCAAGCACAACAACGGCTACGAGTCGTATTACCTGCATTTGTCGAGACGCTTCGTTCGCAACGGACAGAATGTGCAACAAGGACAGCGGATCGGGCTCACCGGAATGACAGGCCTGGCGAGTGGACCGCATCTGGACTTCCGCCTCAAAAGAGGATCGGCATTTGTTGACTTCGAACGTCTGAAACTGCCGCCTGCGAATCCGGTCGACAAGCACGACCTGCCCGCGTTCTACGCCGAGCGCGACAAATGGATGCCGATGTTGCAAGCGCCGGGCGTGCTCGAAACGCATCAGGCGAAGAACGTTGAGCCTGCAAAGCCAGCTTCCGCCGACTAACGTTTTCCGCAACTCTGGAGCGAACGGCTCATCCAAGGAGCATGTCTCGTCAGAACTTCTCTTCCGGTGCTCCCTGGGAGCCGCGCGTCGGCTATTCTCGAGCGGTCAAACTCGGTAATACCATCTTCGTCGCCGGAACCACGGCCACAAACTCCGAGGGTAAGATCGTCGGCGCCGGCGATGCCTACGTGCAAGCGATCCAGGTGCTCCGCAACATCGAATCAGCGCTTCAGAAAGCGGGCGCAAGCATGAAAGATGTGGTCCGTACGCGCATGTTCGTGGTCGATATCGAGAAGCATTGGGAGAAGGTTGGGGAAGCACACGGAGAATTCTTCCGCGACATCCGGCCTGTGGCGACGATGGTTGGAGTGACCGCTCTGGTGAATCCCGACATGCTCGTCGAGATCGAGGTGGATGCGATCCTGGAATAGAAAAGGCACCGGCCGCAGCCGATGCCTTCAAAGGATCGTCGTTCTGTTACTGTGCGGTGGTTTTTACGACATCGCCGACTTTGAAGCCGCTGCCGGAAACGATCTTGGCAATTGCGGACACGTCGTCAACATCGGTGACCTGCAGCACGCCTACCTGCGAACTCAAGCGACGCAGCACCTTTCCGGTTGCGGGATCCTTGATTTCTTTGGTGGTGCGTTCCACGGTGAGTTGCATTCCGTTCTGAACGCCGTTTTTTCCGCCGACATTCAGGATGATGTCGCCGCCCTCGACGGCGGCGATCAGGCCTTCAACGGAAATCACGCGTGCCTGGAGCCTGCTGTTGTTGGCAACGAGCCCGGTGCTGAGTTGTTCCGTGGCCTTGGTGACGGCTTCACCGATGATGGTCTCCTGGAAGTTGCTGCTGCCGAAGTCCACGCCGCCCGCGCCGAATCCACTCCAGCCACCGCCTCCGCCCAGCAGTGAAGTGCTCTGCCGCTGCGATTCCGCTTTGCCGTCCGCGACGCCGAGAATTTCGGCAGTGTCAATGTCGACGATGCGAGCATCGATGGCCACAACGGCCTTCGTCTTCTTTTGACCGAACCCGCCGAAGCCCAGTTTGCCCAGTCCTGCGCCGGCGCCGCCGACATTGGTGTTCTTCGTTTCGCCGCCGAACTGCGTGATGCTGCCGACGATGATCGCGTCCACCCCGAGCAGTTTGCCGAGTTTGGCGGCGCTGGTGGGATTGGCCCGGTCGCTATTGGAGAAGTTCTGTTCGGCCAGAACCTTATCGAGTGCCTTGCGCTCAATGACCGAATACGTCCCGTCTTTGACGAGGTACTTCACCAGCAGGTCGGTGATTCCTTTGCCCACGTCTATGTCAGATCCGAAGAGGGCAGCAACGCCGCTGTGCACCGTCCCGTAGTCAAAATCAAGAATTGCAACACGCTTCTTGCGTCCCTGGGGCGCCGTGGGAGATGCACCCGGAGTTGGTGCAGTTTGGGAGCTTACAGGAAGGCAAACCGCAAAGAGCAGAGCAAACAGCAGTAGTCGCTTCATAACAAGAGTTTCCTGAATGTGAATTTTGGGGGACGGGCTTTGAGAACTGCCGAATCTTAGGATGGGATATTCAAGTTGTCAATTAATGAACAGGTTAACCGTGGTGGAAGTCTCTCCGTTTTTGATGGGGCTGAAAGGGCCGCGCCAATGAACGCCAGTGAAGATCGATGTCCCAACAGCGGAAATATCTGGCCGCATCGGATGAAGCTAGCGATCTGAAACAGGAAAGGGCCCGTCCATTGTCAGACCAGGAGATCATTCGCAAAGCGCAAACTGGAGACGTCGAATCATTAGCCACAATTTTCGATACGCATCGCAGACGCGTTTTCAATCTCTGTTTCCGTATGTTGCGTGACCGCTCAGATGCGGAAGACCTTACGCAGGACGTATTTGTACAGGTGTTCCGAAAGATCCACACCTTTCGGGGGCAGTCGGCATTCAGTACGTGGCTGCATCGGCTGGCAGTCAACATGGTGCTGATGGAGATTCGCTCCCGGAAGACGCAGCGATATTCATTGATTCCGCTCGAATCGAAAAGCGACGAGGACGATTCGTTCCACGAGCAATTTGGCAGAGAAGATGCAGACCTGCGGGCGAGCCTGGACCGCATCACGATCGAAGATGCGTTGTCGGAGCTCCCGCCCGGATATCGGCTGGTGTTTCTCCTGCATGACGTGCATGGTTACGAGCACCAGGAAATCGCCGAGATACTTTCGTGCTCGATCGGGAACTGTAAGTCACAACTGCACAAAGCTCGGTTGAAATTGAGAAGAATGATCAGGAACGCGAATCGCGAGCTAGCTGAAGCGGCCTGACTGGCAAAGACTTCGGGGTGGGAAGCAACAGACTCAGGTAATAGAGCAGGGTCTCGGGTCCCTGCAGCATGTCGATGGTGGCAGTTGCGGAAGGCTGAGGGCCGCTGCCCAGATACCCGAAGTGTAGCCGTATGACGGGTATTCCGCCGGCGCGTGCGCTCAACGTTTTCAGGATCCCGAGGGATTCTTCTTGCGTCACCGTGGCGCAGAGAATGAGTGCGTCTATGTCGCCGTGGGCTATTGCACTGGCAGCGTGTCCGGGGCTCGAAGAGTGGGCGTCGTATCCGGCGTGCCGCAGAAGCGCGCAGTAGGCCTTATTCAATTCGGTGTCACAACCCACATAGAGGATGGACGAATTGGACGGCAACTGCCGCATATTTCAGGTACTTGGATCAGATGCAACATTTCCGGTGAGATAAATCTGCCAAGTTACGCCAGCAGTTGAGAGGGGCATCGGTTGGCGAGTGGAGAGTGTCTAACGCGGCAGAGCGAAAGGAAGCAGCCATACCAAACGGCACCAACCTTCCTTCTTTTTACTGACCAAAAACACTCCCTGCCACGTCCCCGTTCTCGCGAGAGAGCGGGGACGCCCGTCGTTTCCTGTTCGCAGATGTTATCTTCGTTCCCATGTTGCCTTCGCAACTTTCCGCGTTGCTGGAGCTTTACGCACCGTCGCTGGCGGGCGAGCATTTGGAAAAGCTCCAGACATATCTTGATCTTCTATTGCGCTGGAACGCCAAGATGAATTTGACGGCGATCCGCGAACCCGAACAGATCGTGATGAGACATTTTGGGGAATCGCTGTTTCTTGCGCGGCTACTGCCGCAATCCGCGAGGACAGTGGTAGACGTCGGCTCTGGTGCGGGTTTTCCGGGAATTCCTATCGCAATCGCTCGCCCAGAATTAACTATAACGTTAATCGAAGCACAACAGAAGAAGGCAATCTTCCTGCGCGAGGCGGTACGAGCTGTTCGAGCACAGGTGGAGGTCGAGAACAAGCGGATCGAGGAGTTTGCAGCGGCCAAGTCTGGTTTTGCGGATGTGGTTACGATGCGAGCAGTGGAGGCATTTGCCTCGGTGGTGCCGACGGCCGCACGCCTGGTTAGGGGTAGCGCGATGGGCAAAGAGCCGGGAAGATTGGCGCTGCTGGTTGGGATTGGTCAGGAGGCTGAGCTCCGGGATGTGCTTCCGAACTGGTCATTCGCAGCTCCGATCAAGGTTCCAAATGCCGAAAACCGCGTCATCTTGTTCGCTGAACCAAGATAGTTAACATCGCAACTGGAGTACGGAAGCGACCAACTTTTCTGTCGCGCGGCCCAAATCCATTGCCGAAACGGGCTCCACACCGCCTGTGTGGGAAGAGCGTCCCGTTTTTGGCAACGCCGCCAAGTCAGCGAGTGTGATTACCTCTGTGAAGCAGAATTCGTTTTCCACACAATTTCCAACGTGAGTACCACGATGGTCACAGTGGTCTGATTATGCAACGGCCCGCCGTTGGCGGAGTACCAAAGTGGGAATACTTAGCCAAAGCTCAGGGGCAAGGTGGGCTCTGACCGGCGGTTATGAGGGAATTCCAGGCATGACCTTGTAGGTACTTTCCACAGATTCTGCACAGGCGGGAATCTGATCAGTAAACCCCGTGAACCCAGTTGGTTAACAGCGATGTTCCACGTGGAACATTTCCGATTTCAGTCCGGTTTTTGTTCCACGTGGAACAATTTGCACCGAAAAGCGTCCTTGCGCCCTCTGGATGTGTCCAGTACCCTGAGTCTGCTTCCAGATTCTCCAAGAGCCCATGGGACGCATAATCGCAGTTGCAAATCAGAAAGGCGGCGTCGGAAAGACTACGACAGCCATCAATTTGGCGGCCTCATTCGCAGCCGCCGAGGTTCCCACGTTATTAGTCGATTGTGATCCGCAGTCGAACAGTTCGAGTGGCTTAGGCTTTCAGAAAGACCCCAACCGCCTAAGCACTTACCATCTCTTATCCGGAGATACTCCATCCCTACAGATCGTCCAACAGTCGGTTCTAGAGGGTTTATGGGTGATTCCCGCCAGTAAGGACCTGATCGGCGCCAATGTCGAACTGGTCGGTGTGGACGGTCGTGAGTTTCGGATGCGCGATGGCTTGGCCAGCCTGAGAGAGCAGTTCAAGTTCATTGTCCTCGATTGCCCTCCGGCACTCGATTTACTTACTCTGAACGCGCTTGTCGCGGCCGATTCCGTGCTCATTCCCATGCAGGCGGAATACTTCGCCCTGGAGGGCGTCAGCGAGTTGCTGGACACGATCGAGCGCATTAAGGAAAGCCTGAATTCCAACCTGGAGGTCGAGGGGGTGGTGCTTACTATGTACGACGATCGCACCAACCTCGCTCAACAGGTCGCCCAGGAGCTGAAAAACTACTTCGGGGACCGGTTATTCAGCACTACGATTCCGAGAAATGTGCGGTTGGCGGAGGCCCCCAGCTATGGAAAGCCTGCGCTTTCATACGATCCGCGATCCCGTGGTGCCGAAGCGTATATCAAGCTGGCAAAAGAGATCATGGAGAAGATCGTCGGCGTGAATACCCCGGCAGACACGGTTACGGCCGAAGAACAGCCCACCACATAGCCCAAAGGAAATGCCGTGATAGGACAGGAAATGAGTCAGGACAAGAAAAAGCAGGCCCTTGGCCGCGGATTGAGCTCTCTTATTCCCGCAGCACGCGCAACGGCAACGGTCGCTGCCCCCGTACAAGCTCCGGTCGTGACCGGCGAGGCCGTCCAGCAGATTCCGATTGCAGATATAGATCCGAACCCTTACCAGACGCGAATTCAGGTAGATGAGCACTCTCTCAATGAATTGGCGGATTCAATCCGGGTTCAGGGAGTGCTTCAGCCCGTAGTTCTGCGGCAGATTGCTGGAGCAAAACTCCAGCTCGTAGCAGGGCAGAGGCGCTTGCTGGCTTCGGAACGAGCCGGCAAGACGACTGTTCCCGCCATCGTCAGGCAGCTCTCTGACGAGCAGGCGATTGAACTGACGATCATCGAGAATCTACAGCGCGAGGACCTGAACCCTCTGGATCAGGCGGCGGCGTTTGAAAAGTTGTCGTCAAAGTGCGGGTTAACGCAGGAGCAGATTGCGCAACGGACGGGGAAGGATCGCGCGACGGTTGCGAACTACATGCGTCTGCTGCGGCTTCCGGATGAAGTGCGCGACTGGATCCGTTCCGGCGATCTGACCATGGGACATGCCAGGGCACTCATGGCTCTGGACCTTGCCGTCGAGCAGATCGATGCGGCCAAGCGGGTGCTGAAGGATGCGATGTCCGTGCGGCAGACCGAGCAACTGGTTGCTAAGTGGGGGCAGCCGGTAGAGAAGAAAGAGGCGCCGGTAAAGGTCATGGACCCGAACGTCAAAGAGGCGCAGCGCGAACTCGAACGGGCGCTCGGATGCCGTGTCATCATTGATGACAAAAAGGGAAGAGGCAAGGTAGTCATCCAGTACAAGACCCTGGAAGACTTCGACCGGATTGTGGAAGCATTAACGAAATAGTTAGTTGATTGCGGCGGCGTACCTGTGGTTATCCTTGTAGGCATTTAACTATTGCGTTATGTGGCAGCTGGGGAAACCTGTCTCGAAAACTAGATCCAGCCATCAGCATCTCGGGTAGCCGGCAACTAATTAAAGTTCGGCAATTACTTCGATTTCCACGAGCACATCCTTGGGCAGGCGCGACACCTCCACGGTGGAGCGTGCGGGACGGTGCTCTCCAAAGTGCCGGCCATAAACCTCGTTCATCTTCGCGAAGTCGTCCATGCTCTTCAGAAACACCGTGGTCTTCACCACGCGATTCAGGCTCAGTCCGCCAGCTTTCAGGATCGCCGCCAGATTTTTCATCACGCGATCCGTCTGAGCAGCAGTATCACCATCGATGACCTGGCCGGTCGAGGGGTCGATGGCGATCTGCCCGGAGGTAAACAGAAAACCCCCGACCTTCAGTGCCTGCGAGTAGGGTCCGATCGCCTGTGGTGCATCTTTCGTCGCCACAACTTCTGCCATGTACGCCTCCGTGAACTCGACATTATCGCAGATGCGCCGCACCGAGCCGCGTTACACTCACCACAATGGTTGACGATCCTTGCCGGATGACCCTGAAGGAAGCGTCGGAGGCGATCCGAAGCCGGCGCATTTCGCCGGTTGAACTGACGCACGCATGCTTGTCGCGCGTTGAGCGCGAGGATAAGCACATCAATTCGTTCATCACCGTCCTGCACGAGGAGGCGCTCGCCGAAGCGCGCAAAGCCGAAGAGCAGGTCGCATCGGGCGACTGGCGCGGCCCTCTGCACGGAATTCCCATCTCGATCAAAGACCTCATCAATTTGGAAGGGAAGCTCACGACGGCCGGCAGCCGGGTGTTTCTGGACAGGATCGCCATCGAGGATGCCGACGTCGTTTGTCGGCTCAAATCCGCGGGAGCCGTGATCGTCGGCAAAAACAACCTGCATGAATTTGCTTACGGCGGAAGCGGGGTGGTAAGTCACTTCGGCCCGGTCCGAAACCCGAGAGATCGGGCGCGGATAACCGGCGGATCTTCGTCGGGATCAGCCGCTGCGGTAGCGGCGGGGTTCTGTTTTGCGTCGATCGGAACGGACACTGCGGGATCGATTCGTCTGCCGGCGGCGTGCTGTGGTGTGGTTGGGCTGAAGCCGGCGTTTGGCCGTCTTAGCCTGGAAGGAATTGTCCCGCTCGCGTGGTCATACGATCACGTTGGCCCAATTGCCCGCACCGTGGAAGACGCGGAGATCGTGTTCAAAGCATTGGGGGGAACTGTTTCTGCCGAACGGAGGCCGCTCCGAATCGGAATCGCTCGAAAGTACTTCTTCGAAAACGCGGATGCCGCGGTCGTCACCGCAATTGAGAATGTTGTCGAAGCTATTGCGAAACACGTCGCGTCCGTCGTTGAGATCACTGTTCCCGTGGACGAAGACCGTACTGTTTCAGGTGCGGAATCGTGGCAGTTCCACGAAAAGTACGTTCGCGAATGTCCGAGTCTCTATGACCCGAGAACACTGACGAGGATCCGCTCTGGTGAACACTACTCGCCAGAAGCCATCGAAGAGAAACGCCGAGAACTCGAGCGCATACGTCGAAGCGTCCCGGATCTTTTCCGCAATGTAGATGTCATCATCACGCCTACTTCTCCGATTCTTCCTCCGACGTTTACGGAGATCGAAGCCAATCCGGACAGCCTTCGGCCGAAAGAGTTGCTGATGCTTCGCAATACGCGGGTGTGGAACGTCTATGGCGTGCCGGCGATCAGCGTTCCATGCGGCGAGATGATCGGTATCCAGATTGCGGGATTGGACGAAAGCACAGTGCTGGCCGCAGCCAAGCTGGTCGAGCGACTTCAGTAGGCGTAAGGCTCAACCTTCCACTTGTCGAAGACCTTGGCTTCCAGGAACAACTGGAACAACTCGGCATCGAGTTCGCCATCCTTCACGGCAAACCCGAGAATCTGAATGGCGCGCTCAGCGGTAACCGCCTTCTTGTAAGGACGGTCGCCGGCTGCAAGCGCGTCAAAGATGTCCGAGATGGTCATCATGCGCGTTTGCAACGGAATCTCAGGAGCCGAAAGTTTGTACGGATAGCCCTCGCCATTCATTTTTTCGTGGTGGCCTCTGGCGATCTCAGGAATGCTGCGGATCTCAGTTGTCCACGGTATCTGATTCAGAAAGTTGTACGTGTGCACGACATGCGATTCGATCTGGCGCCGCTCTGCGTCATTCAGGGAGCCCTTGCGGATGGAAAGTAACCGAACTTCTTCCGGTTGCAGTAATGGGAACTGCGAGCCATCCATGTCCGTGACCACGGTCTTCGCGATGTCGTATAAGCGATCGAAGCTGCCGTTCGGCAAAACGGTTGGCTCGTTGGAGTCACACACCATTGTGAACTGCTCATCCAAGCTGGCAATCACCTGCTTGAATTCGGCTTCCAAAGTTGGTTCGCTCGCGGCAAACACTTCTTTGCCTCTCTCGAGCAGCACTTGCAGCTTGCGACGCAGCATCTCGGTTTCGGCGGTCCGTTTCGCGAACTGAAACCTGCGGAAAATCAAATCGAGTTGCAGCGGGTAGAGCTTCTTCGCCTTTACCAGGACGTCTTCGCGAACGCCAACTTTGCCGAAATCATGCAACAGAGAGGCGTAGCGAATCTCCTTCATCTGGTCGCGAGTGAACTTTACGTCGCGATAGCGGCCACTTTCGCAGCGATCGACCGCTTCCGCCAGGGCGACCGTAAGATTTGCCACGCGGAACGAATGGCCTGAAGTCGTGGGATCGCGGGCTTCAATCGCGGTTACCGATGCCTTGACGAAGCCTTCGAATAGTTTCTGGATCGCCTCGTACAAACGGCTGTTCTCCAGCGCGACAGCGGCCTGGCTTGCAAGGGAGATGATCATCTCCTGCTGACGGACCGAAAATGGGACGATCTCAGCTGCTACAACCTTCACGGACGTAAGCCTGGAATCGAAATTCCGCTTGGCGTTCAGGAGTTGGACGACTCCGACGATCTCGCCCTTCTGGTTGCGCATCGGCACGGCAAGAATCGATTTGGTACGGTAGCCCGAGTCCTCATCGAACTTTCGGTTGATCTGGAAGGTAACGCCCTCGGGCATGTGATACGCGTCTTCGAGGTTGACGCTTTCGCCCGTAAGTGCAACGAAGCCGGCGATGGAATTCTCGCTGATCTCCATCACGGTTTCGCGGAACGGAACTGGGATACTGTCGTTCTGAGCCACCTTGAAGCGAAGGACCTTCCTGGTCGCCTCTCTTGGGTGGGCCGCCAGCTTCGCGCCGCCAACTTCGATTACCGGCTCTGTCGCTGCCGGGGTATTCGGATCGCGCGGAATCGGTTGATCTTCAACCAGGTAAAGCGATCCTGCGTCCGCACGGGTAATCTCGCGCGATTTCGCAAGGATCATCTCCAGCAGCTTTTCGGTATCGTGTTCCGCAGAAAGCGCCGCCCCGATCGCGTTCAGTTCCCGGATCTCTTTCGTCGCTCCCGCCAAACGCTCATTTACGTCGCGGCGCGTCGCCAGCAGGTGGATGTGATCGATGGCGTTGTCAATAGCACGCTCGACCAACCCGGGCGGCGTCATGACGGGAAGATAAGCGTATACGACTGCATCAGTCCGCGGATCGCGATATCGCCAGTCGGAGAGGGCAATTACGCGCACATTTGGCGCGCGCAACAGGGAGGCCTTTTCAGCGATCATCCGCTCGAGTGAGGTAACGACTACAGTCTCCGAATCGCGATCCTTGCCGAAGTCGTCGAAGTTCAGGCGCAGGTAGTGCTGCAGTCCGGCGAGCGATGCTTTCGCGACATCATCGCCTTCGAAGAACACTACCGCTGGAAGGTTTTGGAATCCGGTCTTTTCGCGAGGCGCTGATACTTTGGCCGTGGTACTCATCGTCCTGCCCGTACAAACAGCGAGCCGTCCTTCGGGGGTAGGTGGCTGAATGCGCGCTACTATAGCGCACCCGTAAGTCGACTGGGTAGTGTCGATCCTGTGGCGTTAGGACAATGCCTGCTTACGGAAGTCGAACGCCGGCCAAGATTTTGACTACTGGGTTTCCCGTCCGGAAAGCGCACTTGGGGCAGTTACGAACTGGTATATAATCCACGCCGCTCCCCCAAAGTTTTCGGAATACGTGTGCGCAATAGATGGCGCGCGACCGCATTCGTTTGGTCATTCCTGCACCGTACACGGGTGTTGCCCTTTAGGAGACGAATATGTCAACGCTGGATCATTCGCTGATCGGAGCTGCTGCTGCGCCTGCCAAAGAGCATGGCGAAGGTGAACCGCAGCACTTCTTACAGAGAATCAAGCTGTTCAGCGCTCTTTCTTCGCACGAATGCCAGGAAGTGGTGAAGCGGATGAAACGCCGCGATTTTCCGCCGCATGCGCTGATTGTCCGGGAAGGGCAACCCGGCAACTCCATGTTCTTTATTACGGCTGGTTTGGTCGAGGTTCGCAAAAAAGACCCGAACACCGGCATCGACTTCCTGCTCAGTGAGATGGGGCCGGGCCAGAATTTCGGTGAAATGTCACTGCTGACGGGGAAGCCACGCACCGCGTCAGTGACGGCGATTCAGCCCACCACCTGTGCGGTCCTCGAGCAGCCCGACTTTCAGAACGTGCTGATGCAGTATCCGAAGATCGGATTGGCGTTGACCACGATTCTGGCGGAACGCCTGGAGGAAGCGAATAAGCAGAGCGGCATTGAGTTTATCAATTTGGCGAAGCTGCAATTCGATCCGCGAGTACTGGCGCTGCTGCCGCAGCAAACGATGCTGCAGCACAAGGTCATCCCGGTGGCGTTCATCAACAACCGCCTCAGCTTGGCCATGGTGAACCCAAACAACATCCTTGCCCTCGACGATATCCGACGCGTGATTAAAGGCGTGATGATCGAGCCGCTGGTGACCACGGAAGATGATTTCAAGAAGTTCATGAGCGCTACGTATCCCACGCTCATGAAGAAAGAAGGCGCTGCGGAAGGAAGACCTCCGGACACGTTCGGCGGAGTCGCCGCAGCCGCGACCGCAAGTGCCGACGTGTTCGATCTACTGCAGTCGGACCTGATCCGTGATCTCCAGATGACCGAGGACACGACGATTTCGGCTGACAACAAGCAGGACCTGATGAGCGCCTCCGAAGACGCGCCCATCATCCGTCTCGCCAATTCCATTCTCGGCCTCGCGATTAAGAAGGGCGCCAGCGATATTCATGTTGAGCCCATGGAGAACAATGTCCAGATCCGCTACCGCCTGGATGGCGTTCTGCAAACGGTTCAGAACCTGCCGAAGAAAGTGCAGTTGGGACTTGTGTCGCGCCTGAAGATTCTGAGCAAGCTGGACATCTCCGAGAAGCGCCTGCCGCAAGACGGCCGCATCAGCGTGATGATGGAGGGCCGTCCGATCGATTTCCGCGTCTCGACGGTACCGGCGAAATGGGGCGAGAAAGTCTGCATGCGCATCCTCGACCGGCAGAACACCACGCTCGGTCTCGACAAACTGGTCACGCACGAAGGCACGCTGAAACTCATTCGCGAGTTGATTAATCAGCCGTACGGCATCATGTACGTGACCGGTCCCACAGGTTCGGGTAAAACGACGACGCTCTATTCAGCGCTGGCGGAGATCAACGATCCGGGCGTGAACATCTCCACGGTGGAAGACCCGATCGAGTACGACCTCCCGGGCGTGGTTCAGATTCAGACGAATAAGGACATCGGCCTGGATTTTGCGCGCGTACTGCGGTCTTTCTTGCGCCAGGATCCCGACATCATCCTGGTCGGCGAAACGCGCGACAAAGAGACCGCGCACATCGCTGTGGAAGCTGCGCTTACCGGACACCTCGTGTTCACCACGCTGCATACCAACAACGCCGCAGGCTCGTTCACGCGTTTGAACGAAATGGGAATCGAGCCGTTCCTGGTTTCCTCTTCCACGATCGGTGTTATGGCACAGCGCCTGGCGCGTCGACTGTGTTCCAAGTGCAAACAGGCTTATGTGGCAGACGACGCCACCTGTGAGTTCATGGGAGTACCGAAAGGCTCGACGCTCTACAAAGCCGTGGGCTGCGATCAGTGCAGCGGCAAAGGACTGCGTGGGCGCGTCGGCATCTACGAAGTGATGAAGATGAATCCCGAACTCCGCCAAATGGTCGCTAAAGGCGCTACTGCGGACGAGATCCACGCCGCAGCGCTTCGCTACGGGATGCTCGACCTGAAGACCTATGCCGGAAAACTGCTGCTGAACGGTGATACTTCGGTCGAGGAAATCCTGCAAGTCGTCAGCGTCCAGAACTGAATTGGTATTGAACCGTCGCGCCAGCGGTCCATGACCCCTATAACATCTGCGTTATTTGTCCAGCCAGTTGGACCGTGTCCGAGCTGATTTTTCGGCATTTTTAGCTGGTTTCCACAAGCAACTGGAGTACACTCGCGTCGGCCTTTCGGAAGCTGATTTTTCGCGCATCCGGCACACCTCATCCCCAAAAACCCTGATTTCCACAGCTTTCATGGCAAAAACAGGTAAAAAACCCGCTAAAAATGCGGCAAAACGCTTTTCACTGAGGAAATCGCTGATGTAACATGGCGTCACTTCGCACTTGAAGACAAGTTCTGAAGGAGGATTCATGGCAGCAGGCATGACAAAGACCCAATTGGTCCGCCATCTCGCTGAGAAGACGGGCACCAACAATAAGACGGCAGCGGCGTTCCTTATGACGCTGACTGACACGGCCATCAAAGAAGCCAAGAAGAACGGTATCTTCGTTCTCCCCGGCCTCGGCCGTCTGAAGAAGTCGCAGCGCAAGGCGCGTATGGGCCGCAACCCGCAGACGGGCGAACCCATCAAGATCGCCGCAAAGACGGTGGCGAAGTTCTATCTCGCGAAGTCCGTGAAAGACTCCATCGCTCCGCCGAAGAAGTAGTTCGCGCAGGATCGAAAAAGCCCGGCCTACTCAGGTCGGGCTTTCTTCTTTTCGTCCCACAAAAGCTTGTTCCAAATTCGTAACAGACTTACGAATTTTCTTGATTTCGAGAAATTTCCTCTAACCTATTCGACAACTGCGAAACACCCACCCAGACGCGGATGTGCTATTCCTTGCCGGCGCATCCGCGTCACCCTTTTTGCTCTACTTCCCCGCCTCGTTCTTGTAGACAACGCCGCCCTTCATCACGAACCGCACATTCTGTAGGACCGTAACATCCTTCGTCGGATCGCCTTCCACGGCGATGATGTCCGCGTACTTCCCTTTTTCGATTGTGCCGATGCGGTCTGACCATCCAAGCAGGTCCGCATCGTTCACCGTCGCCGTCTGGATCGCCTGCAGCGGAGTCATGCCCAATTTCACGTAAACCGCAAACTCATGCGCATTCAGTCCGTGCGGATACACGGCAGCATCCGTGCCGAAGGCAATCTTTACGCCCGCCTGCATTGCCTTCTGTGCGTTCTTTTGCGCCATTGCGCTCACCATCTTCAGCTTCTGTGAAAGGTAATCCGGCAGTCTGCGCGAACTGGCGTTCTCGGCCCACCAGTCAGTTAGATAAAGAGTCGGCACCAGGTACGTACCGTTCTTCTTCAGCGTGGCGATAGCGGCGTCGTCCATCAGGTGCCCGTGCTCGATGGAATCCACGCCTGCGTCTGACGCCCATCGCACACCCTCGGCCCCGTGTGCGTGTGCCGCCACTTTCCTGCCGAGCCGATGGGCATCGGCCACCAGCGCCCGCATCTCTTCCTGCGTATACTGCGAGGCATTCGGGTCGTCGCCCTTCGACACCACACCACCCGTCGCGCAAAACTTGATCACGTCCGCACCGTACTTGATGTCCTCACGCACCATGCGCTGTACAGCCGGCACTCCGTCTGCAACGCCCTCAGCCTGATAGTGAAACTGAAACGGCAGCAGGTTCTCATCGCAGTGCCCGCCGGTGATGCCCAGCGCAGGACCGCTCGCCAGGATGCGTGGCCCCGGCACGTCGCCTTCATTGATGGCGTCCCGCAGGGCAACGTCGGCGAACCCACTTGCCCCCACATTTCGAACCGTGGTGAAACCGGCTTCCAGCGTGACCTTCGCATTCTTGGCGCCGATCAACGCTTCCCGCGGCACGGAAACTCCAAGCGCTTCATAACCGAGCCGTGTGTTCTCGAACGTCAGGTGCGTGTGGGCATCGATCAATCCCGGAAGCAGCGTCAGGTTCGGCAAGTTGATGAGCCGCGCACCGGGCGGAACCGCACCCGCTGCTCCAATGCTTACGATCCTGTCTCCTTCAATCACGATCTGCTGGTTTGAGAGCATTTGTCCAGATTTCACGTCCAGCAGTTTGCCGGCGTTGATCACCGTTTTGGTCGGACCGCTTTGCCCCACGGCTAGCGATACCGCCACCAATAAAGACACCACCGCTGCCATGACTCTTTGCATCAATGTCTTAAGCCTCCGGGCCGGATAATGCCGCGAATTATACACGGGGCTGCTCTGCGAACAACGTCGGCACGCGTCCGGTTCAACCGCGAGTTCGGTCACCACACAAGGATTTTGCTGTAACCATGGCACGCAGGAATACAATCGTCCCGATGCTTTCCGACGCCGAGATTCTGCGGAAAATTGAGCAGCAACCGAAGCAAGCCGCAGGATACAAGCAGTTAGTCCGCGAACTGCGCGTCCACGGCGACGCCCGGCAGGAACTTCGCGAACGTCTCGCCGCCCTGGTCGGGCGCGGCAAACTCATCGCCGATTCCGAGCGCTTCTCTCTCCCGAAAGCCAAGCCTTCTCGCAACCAAATATTCGGACGCCTCAGCATGCACCGCGACGGCTACGGCTTCGTCATTCCGGAGAGCGATGAAGTCCGCACGCGAATCGAAGGCGACATCTACATCAGTCCGCATGGCATCGGCAACGCCATGCACGGGGATCGCGTGCTCGTTGAAATAGGTCCGGTGCGCAACGACGGCCGCGCGGAAGGGCGCATCATTCGAGTTGTCGGACGCGCGCACCCGACCGTCGTTGGCATCTTCCATTACGGGCGCAAGTTCAATTACGTCCGTCCCATCGACGAGAAACTTACGCAGGACATCATGATTCCGCCGGGCTTCGAGTATCCGCCCGACGAAGAAGAGCAGTCCGCGCCTGCGAAGAAAACGAAGGCTGACAAGTTCGAACGTCATCGCGTCATCGGCTCGGAAGCCAAGCGTTCGCTCCAATGGGATGACCTGGAGGGCGTGGTCGTTGATGTCGAGATCACCGAGTGGCCCACGCCGACGCAGCAGCCCAAAGGTCGCGTCGCAGAGATTCTCGGATACGAAGACGATTTCGGAGTCGATGTAGAAATCGTCATTCGCAAGCATCACCTCCCACACCGATTCCCGCTGGAAGTACTCGAAGAGGCGAACTCATTCGATCCCGTCATCACGGCGCGTGAAAAGCGCGGCCGCCGTGATTATCGTGATTTGCCAATTGTCACCATCGACGGCGAAACCGCTCGCGACTTCGATGATGCCGTGCTCGTTCGCAATCTCCCGAACGGCAATCTCGAGTTACATGTACACATCGCCGACGTGGCCCATTACGTGACGGACGGCACGCCCATCGACCGCGAGGCACGTTTGCGAGGAACCTCCGTGTACTTCCCCGATCGCGCTATCCCCATGCTGCCGATCGAACTCTCAACCGACATGTGCAGTCTGCGCCCGCATGTGGATCGCCTCGTTCTCTCCTGCGTAATGGAGATCGATCACCAGGGCGAAATCATCGGATACGAGATTAATGAGGGCATCATCCGCTCGGCTGAACGCATGACGTACACCGCCGTGCACGGCGTCCTCGAGGGCGATGCGAAACTGCGCGAGCGATACTCGAACCTTGTCGCCAATTTCGAACTGATGCGCGATCTGGCCATGATCCTGAATCGCAAGCGCCAGCGCCGGGGCTCTATTGATTTCGATCTTCCGGAGCCGGTCATCGATTTTGACGAGCAGGGCCTGATGCAGGGCATCACGCGCTCCCAGAGAAATGTCGCGCACCGCCTCATTGAGGAGTTCATGCTTGCAGCGAACGAATGCGTGGCCAGTTACCTGGAAAGCAAGGACATCGCTTCGCTCTACCGTATCCACGAGAAGCCCGATCCGAAGAAAGTATTCGAGTTTGAGAATGTCGCTACGGCATTTGGATTCTCCCTCGGCGTAGGTGCCCTGCCCGTGAAACGCATGGAAACTCGCGGAGATCGCCGTGACCGGCGCAGGTCTGGTCGCGATGCTCGCGTGATTGAGATCCCGGAAGACGTGCACATCACGCCGCGGATGTACCAGAAGCTCACGCAGAAAATTGCCGGCACGCCTACGGAACGGATCCTCTCTTACCTGATGCTTCGCTCGCTGAAGCAGGCGCGATATTCCGAAGAGAATGTCGGCCACTTCGCACTTGCGACAGGAACCTATACGCATTTCACTTCGCCGATACGCCGCTATCCCGACCTCATCGTGCACCGGATTCTCAAGCAGGTGCTGCGCGAATCCGCGGAACAGTCGGATGCCGGCGTTCCGGTGGGCATCGGCACTCCTTCCAGCCGGAAAGGAGCATGGGAGAGATCGTTCGAAGCACAACCTGACGGAAAACGTTCACCGTGGTCCACTGCGCGCGAGAACCGTCGCGACCAGCGTGGAAAGCGGCAGGAAGAACAAAAGGAACTATCGGGACCGATTGCAGTCGAAGAGTTGCACAGCATCGCGGAAGAATCCAGCGAGGCCGAGCGTCGCGCCGACGATGCCGAACGCGAGCTGATCGAATGGAAGAAGATCAAGTTCATGGCCGATCGCGTCGGAGAAGAATTCGCCGGCCTCATTATCAGCGTGACAAAATTCGGATTCTTTGTGGAACTGACCGACCTCTTCATCGAAGGTCTAGTTCCCCTCGCCACTCTCAACGATGACCGCTACGTCTATCACGAAAACACCAAGCAGATCATCGGCCAGCGGACCCGCAAGGCCTACTCGCTCGGCGACAAAATCAATGTGCTGGTTGACCGAATCGACCCGGTTCTCAAAAAGATCAATTTCGCCGTCGTGGAGCAGGAGCCGAGCCGAGCCCAGCGCCGGCATAGGAGAAGGTTGTGACCCTGCGGCCGGCGATTGCAGTCGTGATTTGGCTGCTCGCAATTGCAGCGCAGGCACAATGTAACGGCTTCAGTTTCAAAGGTCGCGTCGAGGCTGGACAGGATTTCGAAAAGCCAATCGGAAACGCTCTGGTGTTTCAACTGGAAGCCACTGAGTCCGGATGGATGATCTACGTCGTTCCGCAAAAGCACGCTGACGAAGCGGTGAAGCGTGACTATATCTATCCCGTGAATCCGCCCTTGCGCTCCAACCCGCTTCAGTATCTCCAACGGGCTTTCGATCAGTCAGCTAGAGAACTGCTGAGTCTCGAGCGAGACCTCCGTTTTGTCACCAACCAGTCTGACTTCGAGAAGGCCAATCATGCCGTGCAGGAAGCGCTGTGGCCCGGTTCGGCTGAAGGTGGGGAGCAGAACGCTGCGAAGTATCTGGAGCAGATGAAAGCCCTGCCGCTGGGATCGTTGCATTACAAACCTGTCGCGTTCCAGGTAAGTGAGGAAGATCGGCCAGAGTGGCTGGAATTCGAGATCACGGTGTCGGTTCCCGCCGGATTCAAAATCCCTGCCGGCGTCAGTCGCAGTTCGGTTTCGTGCCCACCTTCGCTGTAAACGCTTAGTCCCGCAGGTCGACCTGGCCGATGTCGACAATTGCGCGCAGCGAATATGCACCCTGTCCGTTCATACGGAAGCTCGGGAAAAATCCTCCATGACTGCGACGCCAGGCGCCAGCATTTACTTCTCCAATCTTGGCTGACGCGTCCAGCGTCTTGATCTGCTTCGGATCGGCGACCACCTTGATCTGCCCGATATTCAAGCCAAGACTCTTGTTCCCTTCCACATCTTCAACACGCAGCTCTCCCATGGTCTGATTGGCAACGAGGTTACTCTGCTTAGGGACATAGATAACGGCCTTGAAATCGTGTGAAGGGCCTTCGATCTTGACCTTGGCCTGCGTTCCCTTTACTGAGATCTCGGAGTGCGCGCCTGACGTATTCGGCTCCAGTTCCACCCAGATCTTGTTCTCCGCCGCTCCGCGAATTGTGAAGCTACCAACAGAAAGATCCAGAACTACTTCTCCGCCAGGCTGAAAGGCAGCCTCAAAAGTATTGGGCCCGTTCCTCTGCCAACCGAGGTAGAGCACCGCGCCGAAGCAAATAATTCCAAACAATATGAGTGCTGTCCTGCGAGCTCGCATCGGACCTCCGAGCGTACGACGGCTTAGACTTGATTACGAGGAAGACGTTCAGAAAGTTCCGAAATTAATCGCGGCGCCGCAAAAGACAGCTCGCCGTTTCCGGCACAAGAAGATTCAATGCATTCGGAAGCATGCGAATCGTAACCGGTAACCGGCCAACCCACTCGCCGTCGGCTTCGGCATACACTGTCTGTCGTCGCTGCCCTAGCCCGGCGTCCTTCGGCCGGCAGCTTACCTGGGAAGCATGGACCATCTCGATGTAACGGTCCTGCCAGTCTCGTCCCACCATTCGCCCTGTCACGAATCTCAGATAACGAGCGCGGCTCGACGTCTTGAACAATACCAACCGGATGTCGTCGCGAAGCAGGTCAGCACCCGGCGCCAGGTGCCGTAAAACTCCACCGAAGTCGAGGATACGCACGGCAAGCAATTGCGTGACCTCTTCTGAGCGATTCTTGTTTCGGTCAGTGTCGAACCAGTCCACCACAAATGGCTGGTACCCTCCTCTCGCCCACACCCGAAGCGACTCCCCGCAATACGCTGCCATACCCCATCGCTTCTTGAACGCAGCGTTCAGCCGGTAAAACAAGAAGGCATCGAGGCCGATCCCAGCCGCCACCGTGAAGTAACGCGACTCACGCTCCCGCGCTTTGTTCTCAAATTCGATCTGGCCGACGGCTATGCTTCGCACAGCCGCACTCGCCAGTTGAGTGGCCACTTTCGCGGGATCGCGCGAAAGGCCCAAATCACACGCGAGCGAGTTTGCGGTTCCGAGAGGGATGACGCCCAGCGCTGCTGGGGATCCCACCAGCCCCTGGAGTACGTCGTGAACTGTCCCATCGCCTCCGCAGGCAACAATGGTGTCAAAACCTTCTGAGATCAGGCGGCGTGTTTGTTGTTCGGCGGAACGCGGTCCGGTCGTGGCTTCCGTAAAGACCTCAATGCCAGTGGACCGAAGCACTGAGGCGGCCCGCTCGACGTCAGCTTGCCGCCGTGCCTGATTCTGTCCGGACCGCGGATTGTAGAGCAGTGCTGCTCGCTTCAACCTGTGACTATTCCTTCAGCGCAGCCAATACTTCGGCCGCGTGGCCTTCCGCTTTCACCTTACGGAACGCCTTCTTGATCTTCCCGTCGGGGCCGATGATGAACGTGCTGCGCTCGATGCCCATCACCTTCTTGCCGTACATGTTCTTTTCCTTCCACACGTCGAACGCCTGTGCGACTTCTTTTTCCGTGTCTGCCAGAAGCGGAAATGGAATGTCGTATTTGTCTGCGAACTTCTTTTGGGCCGCGGGAGAATCAGGAGAAATGCCAAGCACAACCGTGTTGGCCTTCTGGAACTTCTTGTATTCGTCACGAAACTCGGACGTTTCGACCGTTCAACCCGGCGTGTTCGCCTTCGGGTAGAAGTAAAGGACAACGGTTTTGCCCTTGAAGTCCTTCAGCGAAACCTTCCGGTTCTCCTGGTCAAGCAAAGAGAAGTCAGGAGCTTTATCATTAATGTCCATAGAATCCTTCCTCTTGGGAAGAAGATGATAAACCGTCTGGGTAAGATCTCGCTCGTTCTCCTGCTGGTGCTCGCAGCCAGCGACTTTCAATTCGCACAGCGGAGTAAGAAATCGCCGATGGGACCGAGAGCCGTTGCGGCCCTTGAATGGACCGGTCGCGGACTGCGCCTGGTTCCAATCAGCCTGCTTATCGACGGCAAGCTTTACGACGCCAGTCTCTACCGTGCCAACCCCGTTCCATTCGCGCTCGATTCCGGCAATGTGTACGAGGTACAACGTTCCGGAGAGCCAATCGGCGACTTCACGGTTTCTACCGCGGAACAGTGGGCCAACGGTGCGTGGGCGGGCAACGGGAAGTACGTGAGCGAAGCGGACCGTCAGAAAGAGGCGGAACGCCGCGCCAAAGTGAGTTCCCAGCCCAGCAAACCATTGCAGGACGAAGATGAAGGACCTCCAACCCTTCGCCGTGGCGGGAACAAATCTCCGGAGCCAAAACCGGAGGAGAAGCCTACCCCGAAAACCGAAGAGCCTGCCGCTCCAGCCAAGACCCCCGAGTTGACCGAGACCACGAACGACCCGGATCGTCCGGTACTTCGTCGTGGAAAGCCTGGCACCGAACAGGCCGAGAAGTTGGGCAACGAGCCGGTTCCGATGAAGGTGCCGGAAAAGCCTCCCGCAGGTCTGGCCAAGGTTCAGGTCGCTGTTTCCGATCCGGTGAATACCGAGTCGCGTCCGTACGCGTGGAGATGGGCCGACCAGAATGAGGAGGAGAAGATGCGCGCTGCCATCGAGAGGCTGGCGTTGTCGGAACTCCAGGGGTACACGGCACAAGGCAACCGGCAAAAACCAGGCAGGCTGGAAGACGTGGAGATCGCTGCCTTCGATCTGGAGTACAACAACTCGCCCGATGTGATCTTGTCGGCCAAGGCGCGTCCCGCGGCAGAGCCAGCAAAGAAGGGAGCTAAGTCCGGGAACCAGACGGCAAACGCTCCTGCCAACCTCGAGTACTACGTAACGGTCGTCGCGCGGGAAGACATCTACGGGCAACTGGTTAAGAGCTTCTCGATGGTCACCGACAGCCGCCACTTGGACGTATTTCCGCGGATGCACTTGATAGACGCAGTGGACATCGAAGGCAACGGCGCAGGCGAACTGCTGTTCCGCCGGATCTCAGACCGTGGAAGCTCCTTCGTGATCTACCGCGTGTATTCGTCGCGGCTGGACGAGCTACTTCGCGTTCCCGAACCGGTGTTGCAGTAGATCACATACGAATCAGTCCGCCGAAACTCAGGACGAGGTGTCCGAGCAGAATGCCGATCACGAGCCCGAGCGTGATGGCTGCGTGCTTCGACTCCAGCAGGTCAGTGATGACACCTGCGGTGAACACATATCCGAATGGCAGCGCGAGGACGTAGAAGCCGAGTCCGCCCTGATGCGGCAGGGCCATTCCGAGCAACAATACGAACGCAAACACTAACAGCGGCGATGTCGTGCCGAAGAAGCGCGCGCGCTTCCAGACAGCGTAGGTTGCCAGTGCGACCAGGAACAGCAGCAACGACGTCGGCTGGCGCAAGAAGTTGAGCATCACCCGCGAATAGACGAACGGATTCACATAAGCCTCAGGCATGAAGCCGAAGAGGCTTGAGGTCCGGATCCCGTTTACGAGTGCCTGCGCGTGGAAGCCATAAGCGGCGAACAGAACCGCAAAGCCGATCGCACATCCGGCAGCCATGATTACGGTCGCGGCTCCGCGACGTTCCGGAACCAGATACCACATGAACAACAGCGTCACCGGAACCAGGATGACGATGGCGAATTGCGCAGCGCTGCCAAGTCCGATTGCAGTTCCGAGCAACAGGATCCGCTTCCAGTTCCAGAGCACGACTTCCCGCGGAGCGTAAAGAGTGTGTGCGAGGCCGATGGCGGTGAAGACGAGCCCAAACGCGCCCCAATCGGCGATCACGCTGGACTGAACCGTGGAGGCGCGAACCACCGCGAGCGGCGAGAACGCGTAGAGCACGAGCGCGATGTAACCGGCGACGTTGCCATAAAGACGTCGCGCGACGTACCAGAGCGAAGCTCCGAACAGCGCGCCCATGAACATGAATGGCATTCGCGCGAACCATTTCCAAGTGGTCGGGAACGATTCGTGCGTGGCTTTTGCCCAGAGCAACGGGAACGATGCGGCGAGTGCGGTTGCGGGCGAAGGCTGGTCGTTGGAAGTGATCTCCGCGCCGCGCCATTGACGCTGGCCTTGCAGGACGTAAGTAACTTCACGCTCGGTAAGCGGCGCTTTGGCGCAGAACCAGACACATTGGGCGAGAAAGAGGAGCAACAGGAATCCGGCGACGAACTGCGGCGATCCAAAGCGCTCGTGCGTAAAGAAGCGTGTCATTGGGAACTAGAAGTTGTATCACGTCAGGAGGCGACGCACGAAGAATCGGTCACGACGTATACTTCCACAGCTATGAGCAACAACGGCAATCTCAACCCGGAGTTTTCGACGCCGAACGATGCGCAGCCGGCTGCGACCCAACAGTCAGTGATCAGGAAGATTTTTTTCGGACCGAATGGACTGCGGGCCGGGTGGCGATTTGCGATCTACGTGGCGCTGAGTTTCGTGCTGGGGTACGTTTTTCGATATTTGCGGCAGGCGGTGTATCCGTTGCCGAAGCGGGTGCCGGGGGAGGGGCTCGAACCGGTGCGAGAGATCATCGTGCGCGGCAGCGGATTCCTGGTGGCGGCCGTGGCAGCGTGGATCATGGCGCGGATCGAGCGGGAGAAGTGGGAGCATTACGGGCTACCGGTGCGGCGCGTGTTCAGCCTGGACTCTTTTGTCGGCCTGGTATGGGGTTTCGTGGCATTGACGTTCGTGATGGGCGGGTTGTGGCTGGCGGGCGCGTACCGGATTGAGGGGCTGGCGCTCTCGGGCGGAGCGATCTGGAAATTTGCGGCGTTGTGGGGGGTGATGTTCCTGATCGTGGGACTGCTGGAGGAGTTCACGCTGCGCGGGTATCCGTTGTACACGCTGGCGTCGGGCATGGGGTTCTGGCCGGCGGCGATTTTGACTTCGGGGTTGTTCGTGGCGGCGCACCTGGGGAATCCGGGCGAGACCTGGATGGGGCTGACGGATGTTTTCCTGATCGGCGTGTTTTTGTGTTTGACGCTGTGGCGGACGGGGGACCTGTGGTTTGCGGTGATGTTCCACGCGTCGTGGGACTGGGGGCTGACCTATTTTTACTCGGTGCCGAACAGCGGCGCGACCGCGACAGGACACCTGTTCAACGTGCAGGTGCAGGGACCAAAGTGGCTCTCGGGCGGGAGCGCGGGGCCGGAGGGCAGCATTATCAACTTGTTCTTCGACCTGCTGGGATTCGTGGTGTTCCTGGCGTTTTACCGACACCGTAAATGGGTGGGGATGAACGACCGGCGCAAGACGGTGCAGACTTCGGCGAGCGTGACTCTCGACGCGTCGGCGTTAACGGGAAACAGCTAGCAGACCCTGACCACCATATGTTGTATTTGCCGGGATTTCGCTTGAGGGTACCCCCCACCCCCTCCCAAGTTACAAAACAAAGCACTTGTACGACGGACTATGAAAACAAAGCACTTATAAGTCGCTGATTTTGCAGCTAGTTACATTATCAATTTGATAACAAAGAACTTAGCTGTGGGTACAAGATGTTGTGTTCTGCTCACTGCTTTTAGCTGTCAGCTATTGGCTCTTAGTCGGCAAATTCATTACCAACATTTTCAGGATAGCAATTTGGGCGGGGGCAACAAGGTTTTGAAATTTATTTTGCGAGTGTTTTCAGGAGTTTGCGGGGAAAAGGGCGTCGTGACCCCCTTGACACGCTCCGAGCAGGCAGTGCCGAACAGAACAAAAAAGATAACCACAGAGACGCAGAGACACAGAGAGTTGAATGGGAAAGAGTTCGGTGTGAACGCCGGCGGTAGTTCCGGGGACAAGAACCCTCCGGGATCGGAGTGCGGTGGTCTCCCACCCTTCGGCTTCGCTCAGGGCAGGCTCTTAACGTCCCCCAATACGAGACGTGAAGGTGGGGCACGGAAGCCGTATAGCTAGTGCGTTAGGTGTGCCACCAACCCGGTTTTTCCTGCGCGTTGTGATAGCTACGATGAAGACCGATGCAAGTATCCTGAACTCCTGCATTTGTTGGCAGAGCCAAAAAGTTCAGATTGACAATCGCGGGATTGCTGCCGAGGATTAAATTTCAGCAATCAGGTTCGATAATTTACCGGCTCAACACAACATGCCAAGATCGAATTGGAGCAGAGAGGAACTGATCATTGCGTTCAACCTTTACTGCAAAACGCCGTTCGGTCGAATTCACATTCGTAACCCGCACATTATTGAACTTGCTCGAGCACTAGGACGCTCACCTTCGGCAGTTTCGTGGAAGTTAGCGAACTTTGCGAGATTGGATCCGTCCTTGAAGCGTCGGAATGTTTCGGGAGCAAGCCATGGGGCGAAGCTTGAAGCGATCATCTGGCAAGAATTCAGTAATGATTGGGACAGACTGGCCTTCGAGAGCGAAGAACTTCTGAGTAGACTCTCACCTTCTTTAGCTAGCAACTATATCTTTGAGGATTTTCCAGAAGGCATATCGCGTCCGACAACTGTTCTTGCACGTGTAAACCAATCTTTTTTCCGGTCAGCCGTACTTGCTGCTTACCGATGTCGTTGCTGCATTTCCGGTTTGGACGTTTCCAGTTTGCTAAATGCGAGTCATATTGTTCCGTGGCGCGACGATGCCGCGAATAGAACAAATCCAAAAAATGGCCTCTGCCTCAATGTGCTACATGACAAAGCGTTCGACCGCGGACTTCTCACGATAACGACTGACTATAGGGTTAAAGTCTCTCCGGCATTACCTAGAACATGTACCGCGGAAGATCTATTTTTCAAGTATGAAGGTCGGGAAATTTCCTTACCTGAACGGTTCTTGCCTGACCCGAGCTTCTTGGAGTACCACAACAGGCATGTCTTCCAGCCCTAAGAGTTGATCTCCATGAACTTGAAATTAACTTACCTTTACCGGGACGCTGGCAACTATAAGTACTGGGCCGAAGTCATTTTTGGAAACAGGTCCGCCATGTCGCCTGACAGAGCGCACGCTGCGTTGCGAGCGCTATTTCTCATGGATGAGCTATTTGTAGCCGATCAGATTCGACTAAAGGAGCTATTCCCATACCACGAGCATCCTACTGAAGACGACCACTGTTTCCACGAATTGTTTTCTGTCGAAAACACTGAGGCGGATGTTACTGACGCTTTGGATCGAGACTTCCTCGATTTACTTAAAGAGTCGGAACGCGCTAGCCACCAAGGCTGGCGGGGCTTCTCAGTATCTTCGATAGGCAGAGTTTACTTTGTCTTTTAGTCGAAACTGGCTACTCCCTCGTAGGCCGGTTGCGTTACTTATCCGCGTGGCGTCCCGATTCTAATGCCGTTGATCTCCCACAGTTTGGGAAACGTGCCGGTGGAGGTGAAAGCCTGGCACGCTTTGACCGGGCGCGCGGGATTGCGGTGCTGCGTACCGCCTCTGAGAGGTTACTACCATGCCAACCCCGGGTTTCGTGCGCAGAGAGCGCGCACTCCACCCGGGGCTAATGAATGACGTCCGCTACGGCTGGTGGCCCATCCATCACACGGAGTTTCCGTGCCCCAACTTCACGTCCCGGTGTTTTGGGGACGTTAAGGTGGGAGTCCACTGCACTCCGCTCCCGGAGGGTTTGGTCGTGATCCCTGCGTCTCACATGGGTTAATCGATGGGACAGAGACATATTAGTACCCTACTGGCAGTGATTTTGCTCTCACGCTCGCGTGCTGTCCATTCCGATTCGATCTCGACCGGCCCGATTTCCCGAAACAGTGATGCGGCAAGGAGGAGTCAACACTCGAAGACTCTTGCTAGCGTGAACGTCGGTGGAATCCCACATCTGCCAACTGCAGGCAGATGCGGGGCACCAGGCTAATGGGGGTAACATTGGCTTCTCACGCCGGGGAAGGTACCATTTCAGGAAAAGTTGGACCGCAGCAGGTCACGTTCCTGCTTATTGGAGATCGTAAGTGGCTGAACAACTAAACCGTACCGAGCAGCTTGCCGAGCGCCGTAGCGCTCGCAACTGGATCGTGTTCGCTGTGTTCCTTGTTATCGGGATCGCGAGCATTACACGCGGGTTTTATCGGCAATACGACTGGCTAGGCATTTTCCTGGGAATGGGAGTCATTGGATTTGGGTATTCACGATTGCGAAGTGGTGCACATGGCTGACAGAAGTAATCGTGTCCGGGAGACACCTAGGAAATAAGCGGCACATCAGCGGCTCCGACCATTTGTATCGTACGATTTATGCCTGAATTGACTGATACCTGTTCCCACTTCAACTGTGGAATCCCAGATCTGCCAACTGCCGGCAGATCTGGGGCACCAGCGCGCACTCCACCCAGGGCTAATGAATGACGTCCGCCACGCGGGCTGGAATCGTGGTGCGCGCTAAATTCATCCTCATCCCCAACGGGCGTTGTAAATGGAAACGCACCCCGCGTCTGTGGGTAGGTGAACACGAAACGCGGGCCATTCGGCCTCACGCACCATTATCGTCATCGTTCGAACTGAGAAAACAAAAAAGAGAGGATGAGCATTAAGCCCATCCTCTTTGCGCTTTTGCACCTTTTGTAAAAGGTAGCTGAGCGCGAGTTTGGTATGCGGAGCGGTTTGGCTGCCCCGCACGCCTCACTATGGGGGTTACACCCTTAGAATGTGAACTTCACCAGGAAACGACCCTGGAAACCAGGATTGAAGGTTGACGGCTGACCATAGCGCGGATCAAGTCCGCCGGCTTCCGACACCATTCCCTTCCAATCGAAGCCCTTGGTGAGATCCACATGGCGAAGATCCAAGCCAACTGAATCCACCAGTTCTTCCTGGTTGTAACGGTCCATGGTGTAGACATTCGTCTTCTGGTTGAAGAGGTTGATCATGTTCATTTCGAACCGCAACGATTTCTTCTCGCCAACCTTGAAGGTATGAGCAACCATCAGGTCGGTCTGCGTGAAGACAGGCGTGCGGCCCATGTCGCCACGGCCTTCCACGTACATCGGAATGCCGTTCATGGTGTTCACCTGCGTCGTCATCGGTGTGCCACTGGTAGCGCGGAAGAACCCGCCGACCTCGGTCCCAAACTTGAATGTCTTGGAACCGTAGAACTTCAGAACGTGCGGGCGATCCGTTGGCAGGCGACCGTACAGGCCGTCGTTTCCGTGCGCGTCGAACAGAGCCTCATCCAGATCGAAGTAACGGTTGGCGTTGCCACCGGAACGGAAGATCTGGGAGAAGAAGGCCTGGTTTCCGCCGAACGCGTAGCCCAGAGTCGCAGGACGAATTTCGTCCGTGCTCTGCAGTCCGGAGTAGTTTCCGTAGAGACGGCTGTACACGTAGCTGACGTTGAAGAGCATGCCTGCACCGAAGCGTCGCGCCAACGACAGTTCCATCGCGTCGTAAGTGCGGACTGCCTTCGGCATGGTAACGAAGCAGTTGCCGTCGATTTCAATCGGGCAAGCCAAACCGCCGGACAGAGCCACGTTGTTGCGGCCTTCTCCAGGGTTGCCGTAGTTGTACACTTCGTCGCCGTTTTCGATCTGGCCCATGTCCTCAATGGTGCGGTTCAGCTTGTTGCGGACATAACGGCCGGTGAAAACCATGCTCTCTTTCAGTTGCCACTCGATGCCGGTGTGAACCGTGTCTGAACTCATCGGCTTCGTGGCGGGATCGATTCGGTCGAATCCGGGCACGCGACGATCACGGAAGGTACCGGGCCACAGGTTCTGTCCCGGCATATTGTTGAGGTTGAGAGCCCAAACCTTCGCGGGATCGAGCACGCCGTCGGTTTCAACTTCGGTGCCCAGGGTGCGATAGAACACGTGCCACAAATCGCCGCCGAAGGTACCGCGCGCCAGGTCGTACTTGGTCCAGTCGTAGAACCGGCCCCAGCCCGCCGACAACTTGACTTTGCCGTTGCCGAACAAATCAAAGCTGCCGCCGATGCGAGGTGCGATCTTGTCGCCCCAGCCGAACTCGAGTGCGTATTTCTTGATGTCAGGCCGGAACGAAGGAATGATTTCCTTTTCGAAACGTACACCCACGTTCAGGGTCAAGCGGTTGAGCAGCTTCCACGAATCCTGCACGTAGACGTTGGTGATGTTGGAACCGGCAGAACCGCGCGTCGCACCGTCGTGCACGGCGTAATAGCCATACTTGCCCGTGTAATCGACGCCGCAAATAGCGCAGATGTTGTCGGTATAGACGCCATCCTGCATGCTGTTCCAGTAAAGAACCACGCGTCCATTCGGCCCATAGTTAGAGTTATTTACGTTATTGACGTTCTTCGCGGTACCGATGCCGAACTTAAAGTTATGCTGTCCGGCAAAACGAACCATCTGCGTCAGGTCGGCCTGGATGTAAGTACGGGTAGTAAGGTCATGCACCACCTGACCGCCAGCCGGACTGGTGTAATTGCTGGCCAGCCATAGGCTTTGAGGTACTCCCGCGCCGCCCGAGGTAGCATCCGTCACTCCGGTCGGCGAAGTGTTATACCAGAATTCGCCCTGCGGAATAACGCCCGTGTCTTTGTAGTTGAGGTAATAACGGCCACCCTTCACGCTCAGAATGGTGCTATTCGTGGCAGTGTAGTCCACCTGTCCGGTGTAGCTCTGCTCTGGCTGAGAATAGCCAAGGAAGCTATTCGTCCTCATGTCTTCAAGGCTACTTGTACGGGCATTCGCCTTGTAATCGTTGTAGCCGCTGATTGTGCCGGTGGAATGAGTAGGCGTGTAGAGCCACGTGAAGTTCATGCGCAAACGGCTCGTGGGCTCGAACGAAAGCTTGCTGAACCAATTGATCTGGTTCGCGCTCGCCTTCATTGTGCCGGTGCCATCGATGAACTCAGCGTTGCGGCTACGCTGCTGCCAACGCGGTGATGCAGCCGTATAAAAGAACAGCCGATTCTGAATAATTGGTCCGCCGAGAGATCCACCGAACTCGTAGTTGTCGTTCTTGTCCTTGGCGTCCTGGATATATTTGAAGGTGTCTCGGTTGTTTGGTTCGATCTGCATGCGCTCGACCGGACCAGCGTTCAGTTTGTTGCCGAAATAGTAGTAGTGCAGGTCACCATGGAAGCTGTTGCCTCCCGACTTGGTAATCGCGCTGACTACGCCACCCAGGGCGCCGCCGTATTCTGCATCGAGTCCGGTGGTCTTTACCTGGACTTCCTGGATGTAGTCGAACGTTGCACTCTGACGCGCCGAACCGTCAATCATGCTGTTGGTGGCAACTCCATCGATGTAATAGGAGTTTTCCGCACCGCTGGCGCCGTTAATCTGGAATCCACCTTCAATCTGGCCCGTATTGACCGAGGGAGAGAACACGGCAACGCCGGTAAAATCGCGACCTTTAGGCAGGCTCGCGAGCTCTTCCGCGGTGACGTTGTGCGCGATCATCGTGCTGGCCGTGTCAATGAGTGGCGCCGCGCCGGAGACTTCAACCGTCTCTCCTTCGCTGCCCACCTTCATGTCAGCCTTGATGTTGGCGGTCTTGCCTACCAGCACCACGATGTCTGGCATTTCGACTGTGACGAAGCCTTTTTTCTCTACCCGGACTCTGTAACGCCCAGGTTCGACATCAGTCTGCGTGAATGTTCCGTCTCCACGCGACTTCAATGTCAAGGAGCGGTTCGTATCCATGCTGGTGATTACGATCGTGGCATCGGGCAAGACTGCTCCGGATGCGTCCATAACCGTTCCGGTGATGTTGCCGAATCTTTCCTGTGCCACTGCCGGTGCGGAGAACAGAACCGCGCAAAAGCAAAGTAAGACGAGAGCAGTAGTAGCTGCTGAGTATTTTTGGAATGCGTTCACGGAACCCCCTTTCGCGTTTAGGGGCGATGGAAGCGTCTGCACAGGCACCTGACCACACTCGCGTGAGCGACCGGCCGCCGATGGCCGCCTTCCATTCGCCATTGACGTTCGCCTTCGCAACGAATTGCGAAGACAGTTGTATTTGTCTGTTCGCGAGGTTCAGGGACGCCCCAGAGATTCTTACTGCCATCCGTATCTCTGGACCTGGCGGACTTCAAGACTTCTTGAAGCTGTCGCCGGCCTGAATTGCAGAGCGTGCTACGCCGACGGCGTTATTGAATGAACACTGTAAAGAGAAGTGTCACTCAAAGTGACTGCAAACACCTAACCAAACATGGACTCAGCTTCAATGCTGATTCGAAAGCACTTATGGTTAGAACAACGGCGGTATTCCCAAAACGGGTTCCAGTTCTTGTAGGTGCCCGCGCGTCGCTATGGAAACGCGTATGGAAACACGGCTCACATGGGACGAATAACTGCATCGGTTGTTAGGGAAAGGTCTCTAACGCAAGACCGTAATCGAGTTCCATCTTGGGAAACGACAGGGCTTCGGATAACCAACGTGTCATACCGCAGGCGTTATAGAGTCCCAAATCGGAACTAACGTTAGGGTTTGGTGGTCATCTTTTAGGCCTTTTTGTGTTCCTTGAGCATCATTCCGCCGAAGAGCAGTGAGAACGAGAACAGCGAGAACGCGACGAAGCCGGGGATGAAGCTACCGGTGGCGTCGCGGAGTGCTCCGGCGATGAGTGGGGCGAAGAATGCCAAAAGGTATCCGACGCTGAAGAAGACGCCGTTGAGGACGGCGAGTTTCTGCGGGGTGATGTCGGGGATTTCCATGGCGAGCGTGGTGAGTGGCGCAACCCAGAGGAAGAGTCCGATGCCGAAGATAACGGCGCTGATGGAGAGGATGGCGACGTTGCTGGTGAGGAAGAGTCCGAAAGCGGCGCATCCGGTGAGGAGGCCGGCGGCGAGAATGAAGGGCTTGCGGCGTCCGGTGGCCTGAGCGAGCAGGCCTCCGATGATGGCGGAGGGGATGCCGACCATGTTGGCGAGTCCGGTGAGTTGCGCGGCGCGGGTGGGGGCGAGTCCGAGCGACTCCTTATAGAAGGTGGGGAGCCAGGTGTTGAAGACGAGGTAGACGCAGAGTGGTCCGGCGGCGGCGAGCGTGAGCCACCAGGCTTCCTTCATCTTGATGATCTCGAGATATCCGGCGGTGGCGCTGACCTTGGTTTTGGGGGCGGGGTAGCGGTCCCGTCCGAAGAGGAGCCAGGCGACAAAGATGGCAGCACTGATGACGGCGTATGCGGTGAGCACGTGATTGCGTCCGTAGGACGAGGCCAGCGGGATGGTGATGAAGAGGGACAGGGTGATGCCGGAGTTGACGGCGACGTAGTTGAATCCGTTGACGATGGCGAGTTCGCTACGCGGGAACCACTGGAGGACGGCGGGTCCGAGCAGGGTGACGACGATCGCTCCGCCGATTCCGAAGACGATACGGCTGGCGACGAACTCGGTGAAGTTTCCGGCGAAGGGCGTAAAGAGGCTGGCGCAGATGCAGAGATTGCCGATCAGGAGGGAGCGAGCGACTCCGAGGCGGACGGCCATGATTCCGGCAACGAAGGGGAGGAAGATTTTTGCGAACGAGACGGAGGAGATGACGAGTCCGGTCTTGGCGTAGTCGAGGGCGAACTGAGCCTGGATGTCCTTAAGGAAGGGCGAGTAGCCGATCCAGGAGAGCCCGAACACGAAGTAGCTGAAAAACAAGAGGATTTCGATGAGGAAGCGGTATGACCGGGGTTCGTGGGCGGCGGCAGTGGCAGACGCAGGGGCGCTCATAGTTGGGCGCAGTATTTCATAAGGAGGACGGGAGTGTCTGTGGCAGAAGTTTTTTGAGAATTGTGAATCCGGGGGGAACTGGGCACATCTAAGACTTTGATAAGAGTTATCGTTTGATAACAATTCCCAATATGGAACAAAAACCAGACTTCCGGAAGCTGTGCAAAGAGAGCGGGTTGGCACTGACGCACCAGCGCCAGGTCATCTTTAACACGCTGGCCGAAATGCATCATCCGAGTCCGGAAGAGGTTTACGACGAAGTCAAGAAGGCGATTCCTTCCATTTCCCACGCGACGGTTTACAAGACCCTGCACACGTTTGTGGAGCACGGGATCTTGCGCGAACTGAGTCCGCATCACGGGACGTTGCGCGTGGATATGGGAACGGAGCCACATCATCACCTGATCTGCATACGCTGCAAAACGGTGATGGATGTGGAGCCGGAGTCGGTCGGACCGGTGAAGGTGATGGGTAAGCTGCCCAAGGGTTTCAAGGTGGAGCGGGTCGCCGTGGAGATCCAGGGGCTATGCGGGAAATGCGCGAAAGCAGGGATCGGGGAGTAAGCCGCAGATCCAAACCAGTTTCGTTTCACAGCAAAACTTCATTAACAAATTCAGAGGAGAAAAAGCATGTTAGGTGTAGGCGAGAAGTTTCCTGATTTTTCCGTGACAGCAACCGTGAGCGCGGAAAAGGACCTCAACAAGGCGTTTAAGACGATCACCGGCGAAGACTATAAGGGCAAGTGGAAGCTGTATTTCTTCTGGCCGAAGGACTTTACGTTTGTGTGTCCGACGGAAATCGCGGGCTTCGGCAAGGCGAACAAGGAATTCCAGGATCGCGATTGCCAGATTCTGGGCGGATCGACGGACAGCGAGTTCGTGCATCACGCATGGCGGAACAACCATCCGGATTTGAAGGACCTGCCTTTCCCCATGCTGGCGGACATTAAGCGTGAACTGACGGGACAGCTTGGCATCATCGACGAGAAGGCCGGCGTGGCGCAGCGCGCGACGTTCGTGGTGGATCCGGAGAATGTGATCCGGTTCGTGTATGTCACTGACCTGAGCGTAGGCCGCAACCCGCAGGAAGTCCTGCGTGTGCTGGATGCGCTCCAGACGGATGAACTCTGCCCCTGCAACTGGCAGAAGGGCGAGGAAACGATCCACGTCTAAGAGAAGTGGTTAGTTGGGTCCGGGTGGGTTGAGCGAATCAACTCACCCGGAAAGTTGAGAGGACGGAAATGAATCTGGAAGCTTTGTTGGATACGGTTCCCGCGTACGGGAAAGATTTGAAGTTGAACTTTTCGACCGTGGTTGGACAGCAGCAGGAACTGACGCCGCAGCAGGCGTGGGGTACCGCCGTGGCGAGCGCGTATGCGTCGGGCAATGCGGAGTTGCTGCGAACGATCGTGGAAGAGGCCTCGCAGAAGATGTCAGCGCAGGCCTTGGATGCCGCGAAGGGCGCAGCGACCCTGATGGGGATGAACAACATCTACTACCGCTTCCTGCACCTGACGTCGAACGAGAAGTATCGGACGATTCCGGCTCGCCTGCGGATGAACTTCATCCGGCAGCATGGCGTGGAGCATGTGGACTTCGAGTTGTGGTGCCTGGCGGTATCGGCGATCAACGGCTGCGGCGCTTGCGTGGACTCGCACGAGAAGGTCGTTCGCGACAAAGGTTTGGAAGAAGAAAAGATCGTGGCAGCGGTACGAATCGCGGCAGTAGTCCATGCACTGGCGAAGTCGTTTACCGCGGAAGCCGCACTGAAGGTTGAAGCACCAGTGCTGGCGTAAGTTCTCATCTCACTGCAACGTAGTTTCAGCCCGCGTAAGAAGCGGGCTTTTTTGTTGGTCGCGTATGGAATTCCGTAGCGCAAGTCTTCTCAGAACTCCAAATAACGTAGCGGTGATCGGATGTAACCCGGTGTAACGGTCCTGCTGATGATCGTGAAGCCGGTGGGATGGAATGACGGTGATGTCGTTTCAGCCCAAGCTTATTCCCTTTCACCACAGGTATTGAAGAAGTGAACAGCGGTTGGTGTTGCGACTGCACTTACCGATGATGACCCGCGACAGTTTTCCGGAGTGAGGCCGGTGACGCGGAGCTTACATCGGTAAGGAGGAGATATGCAGAATCGCAAATCGCGGTTCGCCGCCTGGTTGGGCGTGCTGGCGTGCATGATGCTGTTGATGACCCCGGCGTGGGCGCAGTCCACCATCTCGGCCGGCAGCATTCAGGGCACAGTTACAGACCCGAGCGGAGCGGTGTTATCAAACGCTAACGTTACCATCAGCAATGAAGCGACGGGGCTGAAGATTACGAGGACGACGACGGATTCGGGAGCGTTCAACTCCGGTCCGCTGGCGCCGGGCAATTACACGGTTCGCGTGGAGACCAAGGGTTTCCAGGCGATGGTGATCCCGGTGACGGTACAGATCGGCAGCACGAGCGCGGTAAATCCGAAGCTGCAGGTCGGCTCGGAGACGCAAACAGTGGAAGTGAGCACATCGGCGCTGGCGGTGAACACCGAACAGGCGACAGTGCAGGGCGTGCTGAATACCGAGCAGATCGAGAACCTGCCGGTAAACGGACGCAACTTCCTTGACCTGGCGCAGCTTGAGCCGGGTGTACAGATCCAGGATGGCGGCAATTTCGATCCGACGAAGAACGGATTTTCCTCGGTGTCGTTCGGCGGACGCGCAGGCAGAGCGGCGCGCATCACGGTGGACGGTATCGACATTTCCGACGAGAACGTCGGCACAACGACGCAGAACCTCTCGGCCGGCGCGATTTCAGAATTTCAGATCAGCCAGTCGACGCTAGATCTTTCGACGGAGCTGACCTCCTCTGGCGCGGTAAACGTTCTGACGAAAAGCGGAACCAACAACGTGCATGGAGACGCCTTCTACCTGTTCCGGGACAAGAGCGTCGGCTTTGCAAACTTCCCCGCAGGTTATGACACGCCGTTCCAGCGCAACCATTTTGGTGGCAGCCTGGGCGGTCCGGTGGTGAAGGACAACCTGTTCTTCTTCGTAAACGCCGAGCGCGTGAAGCAGGACCAGTTGAATCCGGTGATTCCGTCGCCACAGTTTACGGGTGTGCCTCCGGGATACCAGGCTCCCTATCGCGACAGCGTCATGATGGGCAAATTGGACTGGAATGCTCCGCATGGCGTGCGCCTTTTCTACAAGTTCAATTACAACTACAACTCAACGACGCGGTCGGACCTTCCGACATATCAGCCATTCTCAAACAAGAACAACACGCCTTCGCACGGTGTGGGAGCTGATTTCAGTACGGGCAACTACATCCACAGCATTCGCTATGGATACTTGCACTTCCACAACCAGATTGCCGATGCGGTGAACGGGAATCCAAGTGTTTACAACCCGTTGGCAGAGTGGGGCATTGCGGGCCGCATTGGTGGGTTCGGAACTCCGATGCGCTTTGGACCAAATCGTTTGGCTCCGCAGGAAACGATCCAGAGAAACCATCAGATCAAGTACGACGGCAGCCGCCTATGGAAGAACCATCTATTCCGTTACGGTGTGGATTACAACAAAATCGGCATCGGCGGATTAGCTTCGTTCTACGGTGTTGCTCCGGAAGCTCGAACGAGCAACTCAAGCGCGGCACAGGCGTTGGCCGATAGCGGACCCTTTGCAGGCGGCCGCAGCAATCCGCTGAACTATGCACTCACGGCGGTGGTACTTGGGAATGGCCTGGGCTTCGGGTCGGAGAATCCGGCGTACGGGTTCCCCGGCGGCGGATTCTTCCCGCATCGGTTCGCCTTCTACTTTGGCGATTCCTGGAAGGTGCGTCCGAACTTCACCCTGACGGCGGGCGTGCGATACCAGCGCGAGTCAGGACGCACATCGAGCGATCTCGATCCGGTGACGTGCGACCAGATCGACTCCTCTCTGTTCTCCAGCGTTCCGTGCACCGGCAGCCAGCAGTTGCTTGATCAGTGGGGCGCGGGTTTCGGCGACCGTGTACATCAACCGAACAACAACTGGGGCCCGCAGCTCGGGTTCGCATGGGATCCCAGCAGCAACGGCAAATTCGTGATTCGTGGTGGTGGCGGTATCTACTACGAGAACACGGTGATCAACAACACGCTGTTCGACCGGGCGGAACGACTGACATCCGGGTTGTTCAACAACGTGCCGCTGGTTTGCGGCGTGAATGGTAACGCGCTTCCGGTCCCAGGCCTGGGCACAGTCACGAGCTTCCCCTACAACGGTGGAACGGTGAACATCGCAGATATGTGCAGCCTTCGCATGGGCGAGGCGGCACCCCAAATTGCCGCGCTGCAAGCGTGGTATCAGGCGCAAACACTAGCGGCTGGTGCGCAGGGTAATGCTTTGTTCGTCGGCAACAACCTTGGCGCTTTCGCCGGTGTGGTGGATCCGCACTTCAAGACCCCTTACTCAGTGCAGATGAACCTTGGGTTCCAGCGGGAGATCCGCGAGGGCCTGGTTCTGAGTGCTGACTTCCTGCGCAACGTGGGACTCCGGTTCCTGATGCCGGTGGAAGCGAACCATGACGGCGATGTCCGGTTCTTCAACAAGACGGCTGCACAGAACGCGATCGACGCGACGTTGGCCCACTATGGAGTGGCGACCATCGACCAGGCGATCGCAGCAGGTGCAACGATTGCCGACTTCGCCGACAACGGTCTGGACCGCGGAGCGACGTACCTGGCCGGCTTCCCCGCTTCGGCGTTCGGTCTCGACCCGAACAACGGGGCGGCATTTGCCGGAATCAACCCGGGCGTTGGCACCGGCGGATTCCTGACCTCGACGGGACGTTCTACTTACACCGCGTTGCAGATGAAGTTGATCCAACGCGCGACGAATCCGCTGCCGGGCATCGCGCAGACGCACTTCCAGGTGTCGTACTCGCTTTCCCGGTTCAACAACTCGATCGGAGCGGACCAGGACTTCGGTGCCGGAAACGCTGCACTCGACAACGCAGTCCCCTCCCGCTACTACGGACCTTCGTCATTGGACCGCACCCACCAGTTCTCGTTTGGTGGTTCGTTCCAGATCAATCGCGGGCCGCAGATGAGCTTCATCGGCCACATCTACTCGCCGCTCTCGCTAACGCCACTGGTTCCGGTGGATCCGACAGGAGCTTCCGGAGAAATCTTCCGCACGGACTTCACCGGTGACGGAACGGTCGGCGATGTGCTGCCGGGCGCGAACGTCGGCACGTATGGCCGCGACGTGAACGGATCGGGGATCAACCGACTGATCGACGCTTATAACTCGGGCGTGGCAGGCACGTTGACTCCGGCGGGACAGGTGCTGGTGCAGAACGGGTTGTTCACGCAGAGCCAACTGGTTGCGTTGGGAGGCGTTGCACCCACAATCAATCGCGCTCCTGAAGATCAACTCGGCCTGGGCTGGCTTAAGACGGTTGACCTGCGACTGAGCTGGCCGATCAGCTTGACGGAAAAGGTGAAGCTGCATCCTTCGTTCGCAGTGTTCAACCTGTTCAACTTTGCTAACTACAACACGAGCACGGCGCAGATCATGACGCCGCAGCTTGACGGCGAAGCGCCCGGCATCAGCGGCACTTCGAAGTCTAACGTGGACGCGATCAATGCGCTGCGTGCAGGAATCGGGACGGGCGTGAACTCGTTCGCGGCTCCGCGGCAGATGGAGTTTGGCCTGCGCTTGACCTTCTAAGAGCCACGCTTGGCCGAAGCCTTTCGGCGTTGAGGTGGTCAAGGCCCGCTCGAACATGAGCGGGCCTTTTTTCGTGCGCTGAAAAATTGCAGCGAAGTTGGTGCTCACGCACATGTGTGATTAAGTCTCTTTGCGGATTTCATTTCTGCACAACCTTTGAGACAGTTAGAAACCTGTTACTTGACAGATTTTTTCCTGCGGTTATGAAAGAACATCACCGACATTCAAGGGAGAGTGCAAGGACGCTTACGAGCAAGTTGGAACTGTGCTAGTATGCGAATCGGCTTCACGATTAAGAGCTGCTCCGGAAGAGAGAGTAGCGATTCTGTGGTCGAGCGCAACGCGTCGAAATTCCTGAGATCGGTGCGCCAACAACCTTGACAAATTTCTGGCCGTGAAACAGGAGCACGCCGACGAGGCGAACGGTAAGTATTCACGGCTGCAAGCCCGGGAATTTCCGGGTGCATTTATACAGAGGCACGCGATGGAGCGTGCACGGGAATTAATAACTATGTCCGTTTCCAGTTCTGCAACCGCCGCAGTTGATCCCTGGGTTCAAATCCTTAGCGCACTAGAAAAGAAGATCAACCGGCATTCGTACGACACCTGGCTTAAGCCCACGCGCTACAGCCACATGAAGGGGAACATCATGTTCGTGCGAGTTCCTACGCAGGAATTCGCGAACATCGGGGACCGCTACGGGGACCTCATCCAGGAAGCGATCGACAACCTGGGCTTCGACTTTCAGGACGTGCAATTCGTTACCGTACAGGAAGAATCGCCAGCGGCGAAGACGCCGATCCGGCATGATGGCGGATTGAGCGCAGCTTCCGCAACGGCGAGCGGGCAGCAGCTTGCCGGCGTTTCCGCGAAGCAATCGAGATTCGATTGGGATTCAGCAGCACAGCTTAATCCTCGGTATACGTTCGATGGTTTTGTGATCGGCTCCGGCAACCAGTTTGCTTCAGCGGCGGCAAAGGCCGTCGCGGAAAATCCCTCCAAGGCTTATAACCCGTTGTTCCTGTATGGCGGCGTTGGCATGGGCAAGACGCACTTGATGCATGCCATCGGGCACGAGATCAAACGCCGTAGCCCGCAACAATCGATCTGCTATCTCTCGAGCGAGCGCTTCACGAACGAAATGATCAACTCGCTCCGCTACGACAAGATGACGAGCTTCCGGGACAAGTTCCGGAACGTGGACGTGCTGCTGATCGACGACATCCAGTTCCTGGCACAGAAGGAACGCACGCAGGAAGAATTCTTCCATACATTCAATGCGCTGCACGAAAGCATGAAGCAGATCGTGATTGCCAGCGATCGTCCGCCGAAAGAACTGGCGGAGATCGAAGACCGGCTGCGTTCGCGCTTCGAGTGGGGATTGATTGCGGACATCCAACCGCCGGATCTGGAGACGAAAGTAGCCATCCTGCAGAAGAAGGCGGAGGGCGAGCAGATCATGCTGCCGCAGGATGTGGCGCTGTTCATGGCGTCGAACATCCGGTCGAACATTCGTGAGCTGGAAGGCGCTCTAATCCGGCTTAAGGCGAAGTCCTCGCTGGAAGGTCGCGAGATTAATCTGCCTTACGCGCAGGAAGTGCTGCGGAACTTCATCGATTCGCAGACGAAGAAGGTGACGATCGAGTCGATACAGAAGGCGGTCTCGGAACAGTTCGGTATGAGGCTGCCGGAGATCAAAGCGAAGAACAACGCGCGAGCGGTGGTCTATCCGCGGCAGATCGCAATGTACCTGGCGAAGCATCTGACGGAAGCGTCGCTGCCGGAGATTGGACGTCAGTTTGGCGGAAAGCACCATACGACCGTACTGCACTCGATTGAAAAGATCGAAGAGCAGCGCAAGACTGACAAGGACTTGAACCGGCTGCTCAACAAGCTCGCCGAAACACTCAGCAACTAAATTCGTGGTAGGTACGAAACCGGCGCTCTTCGGGGCGCCGGTTTTGTTTTAGTCGCGTTCTCGTTCGCGCTTGCGGCGAGGACGGGTCTTGATCCAGATGGGCGTGCCTTCGAATCCGAAGGCCTGACGAATCTGGTTTTCCAGGAAACGCTCGTAAGCGAAATGTAGCTTTACGTCCTTGTCGGTGAAGAGGATGAAGGTTGGCGGGGCGACCCGGGCCTGGGTCATGTACATGATCTTCACGCGGCGGCTGATCGGAACAGATGCGCGCTCGAAGTCGACGCTTTCGATGAAGCGGTTCATTTCACCGGTGGTAACCCGCTTGCGGCGTTCGGCGGCGACGCGCTCGATGGTCTCAAAGATTTTCGTTACATTCTTGCCGACGGTGGCCGTGGTGAAGATGACTGGGGCGTAGTGCAGGAACTTGAGTCCGGTGCGGACCTGCTGCTCGTACTGGCCCTGGTCGGCGGACTTCATGGCTTCGCGAACGCGCGAGCGGACCTTTCGCTCCAGACGGTCGGCTTCGACCGTGCCAGCCTTGTCGCGGAGTTCCTGGGCGCGGCGAAGTACGAGGTCCCACTTGTTGACGATGATGATGACAGAGCGTCCGCTCTCGTGAGCGTAACCGGCGATGTTGGCGTCGAGCGCGGTGACGCCTTCGGAGGCATCGATGATGAGGAGCGAGACGTCGGCGGCTTCCATATGCTTGCGCGCCATTACGACGGAGAGCTTCTCGGCCATCAGGTCAGTCTTGCCCTTGCGACGGATACCGGCGGTATCGATGAAGCGGAACTTCTGGCCATCGCGCTCGACGAGTTCGTCCACGGCATCGCGGGTAGTGCCGGCAATCGGCGAGACAATGGCGCGCGAGGTGCCGGTGAGCAGGTTGAGCAGCGTGGACTTGCCCACGTTGGGGCGACCGATGATGGCGATCTTGGTTTCTGAGGGAAGCTCGGTGTTTACAGGAGCCTCTTCTTCGTCGGTTTCGGCGCGACGAGGTTGCGGCAAGGCGGATTCCGAATCGATCTCGCGACGGTCGGCGGAAGCTTCGGGCATCGTGTCGGTTTCAACAGGGGCGACGCTGTCCGGAATGACTTCGAGTACGGCTTCGAGCAGCTCGGCGACACCGTTGCCGTGCTCGGCGGAGACTGGAAGCAGGTTCTGGATGCCGAGGCGGCGGAAGTTTTCGGCGTACGGCTCGAGTTCGACGTTGTCGACCTTGTTCACGGCGAGGAAGAGCGGCTTGCCGGTCTTGAGAAGAAGGCGCGAGAGCTCCAGGTCGGGCTTGGCGAGCTCGGTGCGCGAGTCGACGACCATGACCACGGCATCGGCTTCATCGAGAGCGACTTTCGCCTGGCGGTAGATCTCGGCGGGAATGAGTTCCTTATCCTCGGGAATGATGCCGCCGGTGTCGATGACGCGCAGGCGGCGTCCGTTCCACTCGGTGGTGCCGTAGATGCGGTCGCGGGTGATACCGGGTTCGTCTCCGACGATGGCGCGACGGCGTCCAATGAGGCGGTTGAAGAGCGTGGACTTGCCGACATTAGGGCGTCCGACGATGGCTAGGGTGGGAAGATGACGGGTTAGGTTGGTGTCTTGCATTCGAGTTGCACAAAAATAGGAGAACCGGCCGATATCGCGTTCTCCCAACAGCTATTATAGATATTCACTCACCTTGGCGACTCCGTCCCAACCCGCGACGTTTACCCTGCACGGCTTTTTTGCGCCGGGAGGGCTGCTTTCGCGTGCGCATCCGGCGTACGAATACCGACGTGGGCAGCTGGAAATGGCGAAGGCCGTTGAGCAGGCGCTCGAAGAGAAGCGCCACCTGATCGTGGAGGCCGGAACAGGCACGGGCAAGACATTGGCGTACCTGTTGCCGTCGTTGCGATCGGGCAAGCGGGTGATCATCTCCACCGGCACGAAGAACCTGCAAGAGCAGCTTTTCTATAAAGACGTTCCGTTTCTTCAAAAGCACCTGGGCGAGTTGAAAGTCTGCTACATGAAAGGGCGGAACAACTATCTGTGCCGGAAGAAGCTGTACGAACTCGCGGACCAGCCGATCCTGAGCGGGCTGGAGGAAATCGATCACTTCCGCGCGATCGTCGATTGGGACAAGACGACCACGACCGGCGACAAGGCCGAACTGGCGGTGCTGCCGGAGTCGTCGCAGGTATGGGACAAACTGGATGCTCGTGCCGACACCTGCATCGGCCAGAAGTGTACGTATTTTGACCGGTGCTTTATCACCGAGATGCGGCGCAAGGCCCTGGAGAGCGACATCATCATCGTGAACCACCATCTGTTTTTCGCGGACCTGGCGATCAAGATGGCGGCCGATGAGGCTCCGGACGTGGGCGTGCTGCCCGATGCGGCGGCGGTGATCTTCGACGAGGCGCATGAGCTGGAGGAAGTGGCGTCAAGCTACTTTGGGGTGGGCGTAAGCACGGCGCGGATCGAGGAACTGGCACGCGATACGGAAAACGCGGTGATCAAGGCGAAGGCGATGTCCGCGTCGATGACGCAGGCATTGAAGTCGTTGAGAGAGCGCTCGCAGTTCTTCTTTGCGCTGCTGCCGGAGAATGACAATCGGTTTGCGTTCGAAGGGCGTCGCGACTTTCTGGAGCACAACGGAGACGAGTATCTGGGATTGCAGAATGCCATCGGGCGTATTGCGGCGGAGCTGGAGCTGGTGAAACCGATCCCGGAAGAGGCGCAATCGCTAAGCCGCAGGGCGAAGGAGATGCAGATGCAACTCGGCTTCCTGATGGAAACCGAGGACCGGAATACGGTGTTCTGGATTGAGCGTCGAGGCGGATTTAAGAACGGGACGCAGAGGGGCCGCAAGCCAGAACGGAATCCGTTAAGCCGGCAGCATGTCTTTCTCCAGGCGACGCCAATTGATGTGTCGGCGATCTTGCGGCAGGTGTTGTTTGAGAGGCTGGACACGGCGATCCTCACATCGGCGACGCTTGCTGTCGGTGGCGGTTTTGAGTATCTGCGCCGGCGATTGGGCGTGGACAACGCACGCGAGCTGATTGTGACTTCGCACTTCGACTACGAGGCGCAGGCGCTGTTGTACATCCCGCCGGATTTGCCGGAACCGAATGCACCGCATTTTGCTGCCAAGGCGTCGAATACCATTCGCCGGATTCTCGAGCGTTCGCAGGGACGCGCCTTCGTGCTGTTCACCAGCTACGCGCAGATGCGTGAAGTGCACGACCGTTTGCTGGGTGAACTGGAGTATCCGATGCTGTTGCAGGGTACAGCCCCAAAGACGGCGCTGCTGGAGGAATTTCGGACTACGCCCAACTGCGTGTTGTTTGCGACGTCGTCGTTCTGGCAGGGTGTCGATGTGCAGGGCGAACAGTTGAGTTGCGTCATCATCGACCGCCTGCCGTTTGCGGTGCCGAGCGATCCGGTGGTCAAAGCGCGTGTGGATGCGATCAATGACGATGGCGGAAACGCCTTCTATGACTACCAGGTGCCGTCGGCGGTCATTACGCTGAAGCAGGGTTTTGGACGGCTGATCCGGTCGTTGAACGATCGTGGCGTGCTGGCGCTGCTGGACAATCGGATTCTGAAAAAGCCCTACGGCAAAGTCTTCCTAAGCAGCCTGCCTCCCTACAGGCGAACCACAAATTTGAGCGACGTGGAAGCGTTCTTCTCGTAACTTCCGGATATCTCTTTCATTCCAGTAGGGCAAGGCCACCGCAGGTTAAAATGGGAGTGTGCGCAAGTACTGGGAAACTCCGCTTTCTACGCCGCCCGCTCCTCCCCAGGCCCGGGTGCCGGAGTCGTTCCATATCGGAAACGTGCGCATTGCTCCAGCCACGGTGCTCGCGCCGATGGCCGGCGTCACCGACACCGTTTTCCGACGCTTCATCCGCAACGTAAACCTCAAGCCCTCCGACGACCACCTGCTCACCGGACGGGAGTCCGGATGCGGGCTCATTATGACGGAGTTCACCTCGGCGGACGGCGTGGCTCGCTCGCGGGTGGCCAAGGCAAAACGCTATCTCGCGTTTTACCCCGATGAGCATCCCATTTCCGCCCAACTCTTTGGATCGAACCCGGAGACAATGGCGGACGCCGCGCGTCTCTGCCAAGACTTCGGCTTCGACATCGTGGACCTTAACCTCGGGTGCCCCGCCAAGCGCGTGGTGAAGTGCAACGGGGGCAGCGGATTGCTGCGCGACCTTCCGCAAATCGGGAAGATTTTTGAAGCCATCCGCAAGGCCGTGACGATTCCATTTACGGTGAAGTTCCGCGCCGGGTGGAATGACAGCGAAATCGTTTGCGTGGAGTTGGCGAAATTAGCTGAAAGCTGTGGACTGCAAGCAGTCGCCCTTCACGCGCGTACCCGCGAACAGGGCTATGCCGGAAATGCGCGCTGGGAGTGGATTCAGCATGTGAAGGAAGCGGTGAAGGTCCCAGTCATCGGCAATGGTGACATCCGCTGCCCCGAAGATGCCGCCACCATGGTTGCGCAGACCGGGTGCGATGCCGTCATGATCGGGCGCACAGCCGCGTCCAATCCGTGGATTTTCCGCCAGATTGCACAGTACAACGAAACCGGGCGCTACGATGAACCGACCGAAGCCGACCGCTATAACATGATCCGGACTTATTTCGAAATGCTGATCGCCGAAGGTAACGGCGGCGGTGTCGGCAAAATGAAACAGTTCGTCTCCTGGTTCACTCACGGCGTGCGCAACGGCAGCCAATTGCGCGCAGCCGTTTATGAAAAGCATAACGAGAACGAAATCCTCGACAACGTGAACCGGTTCTTCGAATCCATCCTCAGCACTCCTGCCCCGTTGTAATCATGTGCAGCAGATCGCAGATTTGCTGAAAAAGCCTGAAGCAAATTTGCGAACAGTTGCACCACGCCTGTGGCGAATCCCCGTTGTGCGGAAAAACTGGCTACGAACGCCGTGTTTCACCTTGACTTGCTAAAACTCCAGTGGTAACTAGTTTCGTCCTTGCGCATTGTTGTCGCCGCGAACAATCTACCGCTCGCGCGATGTGCAGGTCCAAAGCTTGAGTGTTCGGCGAATTGTCTGTCTGTAGCGGGAGCTGCAAATCAGCTGAATCTGCATAACTGAACCTCCGTCGGAAAGGAACCAAATTAGCCTCATGAACAAGCATCGCGATTCTGTTAGGCGCCGCCGCGGAGATTTAGTTCGTCTGTCAAACAATCGTGTGAGTTAACTGTTCACTAGAGAGGAACACGACCATGAGCAGTGTCCGTAAAGCCGTTGTCATCGCCTTTCTGTTGCTGCTGGTACCTGCTGCGTTTGCACAGGCCACCGGCGCAATCGATTTCACCTCGAATCTGCAGCGCATAGACGGATTTGGCGCTGCCATCGCATTTCAGCGTAGCAACCTGATGCACGGCTTAACGGGCCTGACGCCGGAGAACCAGGCAAGGTTGATGGACCTACTGTTCAGTCAAAAGCGCGGCATCGGGCTCAGCATCGTACGTTTGGGCGTGGGCTCTTCGCCAACTGCGGAACCCTACGACAGCATGCACTCCATTCAGCCAGTCGATCCAGGCGGACCAGATGCTCCACCGCAGTATGTATGGAACCACGACGATGATGGCCAGGTGTGGGTCTCGACCCAGGCGTCTTTGTACGGCGTGCGGCGTTTCCTGGCGTCGCCATGGAGCGCGCCCGGTTACATGAAAACCAATGGTACAGACAAGAACGGCGGGAGTCTGTGCGGGCTGACGGGGACTACTTGCGCGAGTGGTGACTGGCGGCAGGCGTATGCCAACTACCTCGCACAGTACCTTAAGTTCTACCAGCAGGAAGGCCTGCAGATCACGGACTTCTCGCTGCAGAACGAACTGAACTTCACGGCGACCTACGCGTCCATGCGGTACACAACCGGACAGGCGGTCGAGATGATCAAGATTCTCGGCCCGACGATCAAGGCAGCAAGCCCGACCACCAACATTGTTTGTTGCGAACCAGCACAATGGAACTCAGGACCGGCATACAACAGCGCGATCCTTGCCGATCCCGTGGCAAGCAGCTATACGGACATTTTTGCCGGACATGAATACGGCAGCGCTGCGAGAACGCCTTATGCCGGGGGTAAGACAGTCTGGATGACCGAATGGGGTTTGAACGGAAGCACTTGGAACGCCGCCTGGGATCTGAATGAAACGCAGTCGCGAGCTTTTGTGCTGGCGAACGACATCATGGATGCTCTGAGACTTGGAAATATCAATGCCTATGTCTATTGGGTCGCAGGTTCACTAGGCGCGACTAGGGCGTTTGTTCAGATTCCCAATCCAGGCCCTGACTTCGTGGTTTCCAAGCGGCTGTACGCGATGGGAGCGTTCAGCAAGTTCATCCGGCCGAATGCATACCGAGTGTCGGCGAACACAACCAACAGCAATGTGAAGATCACGGCCTTCCGGAATGCCAGCGGCAGCAAGGTGATCGAGATCATCAACAATGCAACTACCCCAATTCAGGGTACCTATACATTGGACGCGGGCTCAGCCGATGCCGTTCCCACGACCTATGTGTCGGACGAGACACACGACATTGGGGAAGTAGGAAATGCGACCATCAGCGGTACAACGTTGACAGTGACCCTGCCGCGGCGCTCTCTCACGACGATTGTTCTGCCGCCGCAAAATATTGAGGGCACTGAGCAACTGGCCGCGACCACGACCCTGAGCAAATTCGGTGATGGCACGTATCAGGCAACAGTGAAGATCACGAACAAGGGAACCGGCACGATCGAGAATGTGTCGCTAACGTCGGCACTCCTGGGCGCCGCCACCGGGACGACCTTACCGGAATCGGAACTGCCGCAGTCGCTGGGCAGCATCGCGCCCGGAGGATACATGACGACCAGCGTCACATTCCCCGCCAGCGCTGGCCCGTCAGGTTCGGCGTCGGTAGCCCGATTCACCGGCACGTATGACGGCGGAACCTTTTCCACCGGCCTGCGCGTCATGCTGCCCTAGTTAAAGTACGTCTACTACTTAGCCCAGCCCTATTCGGCTGGGCTTTTTCTCGGAAAAGAAAAAGGCACCGCCTGGCGGAGCGGTGCCTTCGCATTGCCTGACGCGCGCTTACCTGACGGCCACCTGATTGGGTGTAGTCAGATGGTTCTCGACGGAAAATCCGCCGAAGACCTGTCCGGCGCGCATTCCGGCAATCGTCTTGTCAAATTCCGAATCGACCTTTCCGTACAAGCCGATCTTGCCGCGATCCACGATGATCTTGATCGGCCGAACCGGATCCAACGCGTACTTCGAGAGCGAGTTGTCGCCGTAGATCGCTCGATACAAGCGAGCCCGGAGCTGGTCGTCGTAGGGCGAAGCCGGCAGAACGTTCAGGTTATTCACCACTTCCTTCACGCCCTTCATGCTCTGTGCTTCGGCCAAAGCCGAGTTGTACGCCGGGTAGTCCATCACCTGTCCGCTGAGCGTCACCACGCCATCCTTCACCGCCAGGTGAATGGCATTAAACGCGTTGTCTGCCCAGCCTACCCGGTCGTGGGCCAGCCTCTTCGAAAGCTGGTTAAACAGCTCCGAGTCGGGAACAGTTGACGTGACTTCGATCAGGTTACGAACGCCGTTAACCTGCTTCGAGCTCTTGCGAACCTGTTTCGCGGCATCGAGTTTGTCCTTAAGGGTTTGTACCTTTCCGGTCAGGGTCACAATGCCGTCTTCCACCGTGGAACGGACGTTCTGGAAATCAGAATCCTTCTCCAGCTTCTGCACCACGCTGGCCTGAATCTCCGAATCGTAGCGACCGGCGGCAGTCGTGCTCGCCTGGGCCACTGGGCCGAGCGTCATCAGAGCCGCCAGAGCGACGACGGGAGCCATGTTCTTCCATTTGTCTTTCATGGTCGTCATCCTCCTAACTAACCAGTTGGTTAGTCACATCTTGTTAGATGTAACCCGGTGCCAAAAGATTCGACTCGCAGCCCCGAATCGGGGGTTCCGCTTTGCGACGGGCTCACCATTTTTAGACATTTCCCCTGGCTTAAATTGTCAATTTGAGATGCGATTTCGTCCCCTCGACTAGCAGAATCAATCACTTAGCTGTGGCGAGCTGTATGCAGCTAAAACCCGAAAGGAGCTCGTCTGAGGTGTGCATATGAGCAATGGTGAGAACCCGGTCGATCACGGCCTGCTCTTCTTCTACGTTTGCTTTGCGAAGTTCATGGGCATTGAGTGCCCGTTCCAAGACTTGAAATCTCAAAGCGAAGCGCAGGCCACCCAGTTTGTCAGCAAAATCGACCAGCGCACCACACCGGTTGATCTCCGGCGATTCCTCCAGCAGGAAACGAAGCTAGGCGAGCCCGTCCTACGCCTTTTGGCGAAACACTTTCTTCACCAGCACGCTTCGGACAAGCTCTTCCTTGTGGTTGCCGAATACCTGTATACGGCATCACCCGAGTGGTTCCACAGCCAGGCGACCGTCTCGATGGCGGAGGTGGCCGAGGTTCTGGAGCCGGTTCTTGGACAAGCAGGCGAGCTGCCCGCCTGGACACCGGAGTTGGAGAAGCTGATCGAGGAGCTATCGGCGTATGAACATCTCCACGACCTTGCACGTTTCGACCTTTTCGACCGCGGCCGCAAACTGAAAGCCAGAGTTTCCGCCGCGGGCATGAACACCATGGGCCTGGTGACGTTTGCGCGTTTCAACTATCTGCTTCGAAAAACGTTCAGCCGCTTATGGGACGCCGAAGTGTGGTGGATTGAGCAGGCGCTGATCGAGTTGGAATCCCGGGCGGAGTTCTTTATCGATTGCAGCGAGATCGGGCTCTCCCCGATCGTGCCGACGAACGAGCTGTTCGAAATGGTATGCGAGTGGAAGCGTCCCTCGTTCAACGATTACGCAAACGACGTCACATATCAGAAGGTGCAGAAGATCCGGCAAATTTTGGAAACAGCGCTTCTGCCGGAACCGGCTTAGGAAAGCGCTTCCAGCCGCATACCCAGCCACTCGCAGAGCTTTTCACGGTTCGACGTAGAAACGGACTCAAAGCGGAGTCCGGCCCGGCCCATCGCGTCTTTCCAGACAACAATCGCGCGCAGGTCGAACTCTGGTTGCACCCCTGGAAGCGAAAAGCGAGCCTTCACCAGCCCGTTGATCTGAAGCTCTCGCTCGGACTTAAGCGCCATCCCGCCTTCGCTGATATTCATGGCAGTCGCGCGAATGAGCGTCGTCTCGTCGGGGCTGATCTCGACCGTGGTGTCCAACGGGCAGCGAAAATAGCGGCGGCGCTCCTGCATGATGAGGCCGTAAGCGGCGCGAAGACTGCTGCGCGCACTCTCCAGCGTTATCGGTTTTTGCAGTGCCAAATTAGCGCCACGGTCAAACGCGGCCGGCAAACCCATGTCGCTCGATACGATCGCGAACGTTAACGACCGCACGTTGCTAGGTGATTTGCGGATGGACTCCAGGAAGTCCGGCGCGCCTTGCACATCGCAATCAACGATGAGTGCGTCAAATTTGTGGTCCCGAATGTCCTCGGACGCCCAGGAAGCGCTCGAATATAGCTCCACACCAATGCCCAGATCCTGAAGTGCCTGTTGGAACACTTCGGTTAAGTCTTGGTCTTCGGTGAGTAACAACGAGCGGACGTCCATTGCTTTGAATAGTAGCTCAATTTGACGATAACTGCCTGAGTACTAAAGTGAGGATGCGAAATCCGAAACATGCCCATGGAGAACGAATTCCGTCCAGCACGCTACAATACGAATATGGTGAGAAGGATGCTGTTCCTCTTCGTCGCCTTGCTTGCGGTGGGCTACCTGCCCGCTCAGCAGGCGAAAACGCCACCTCAACCGCCAAAACCCGAAGTGCCTGTGATTTCCGGCGACTTGGGAGAGTGCTCCGCCGCGATCCGAGTTACCGATTCACGCCAGAAGCCGGTTTCTAACGCAAAGGTTGCCATCGAGATTCGATACGGGTTCGCGGGATTTCGCAGAACGACCCTGGAAATTTACACGAATTCCGATGGGCGGGCGTTGGTGAAAGGCCTGCCCGAAAACCCGCGTACCCCGCTAACCTTTGAGGTCTCCTACCAGGGACGCACCACCGCGCTCGTGGTGGATACAGAGCGCCGTTGCCAAGGCGAATACACGTCGGTGCTGCCGGATCGTCCGCGTCCGGTCGAGAAGGAATCCGAACCGGAAGAATCCAGCGACTCGGAATAGGAGCAGGCGGGGCGGCCTACTCCTGTTCTTCAGGCCATGGTACGAATCGGTCGCAGAGCGAATCGTCCCACGATGGGATTCACCACGCGCTCGAAATCCTCGTACTTCATGCGTGCCAGCTCGTTATGAGTGCCCGCGTTAAAGGAGATTTCCTTATCTTCCGCCAGCCGCTCTTCCACGTATACCGGCACGCCGTAGAGATTGCCGAAGGGTGGCATCGCGCCTAAATCGCAATCGGGAAACCTCATTTCGAAATCGGTTTCCGCCGCCAGGCAGACTGATTTCGCCCCGCTCAGTCGTTTCATCGCCGCCAGGTCCAGTTGGCACGAAGCCGGCAACACCGCCATGGCGAGCTGAGTATCCAGCTTCACCATAACTGTTTTTGCCATTTCATTGCCGGAGACGTGTGCGTAGGCTGCCGTCCCTTGGGCCGTGTATGACGTTGGGTGGACGATGGTTGAGTAGTAGATATGGTTGGTGTCGAGGAATTCTTTGACTCTGCTCGCTCGCATATTACTCCCCCTTCGGGTTTCGGGAGTGCCGGGTCGGCCGAAGCGGGAGATACGATGATATGGCTGATACATCGTGTCTCTTCGAACTCCGGCCCAGACGGGAAGCAGTTCACTCCAGTACGAAGATGTTCTTCTTCGCGCACATTTCCTTCAGGATCTTCGGCCACACCGTCACGCTGACCTCCCCTAAATGCGCCTTGCGCAACAGGAGCATGAGCGTGCGCGACTGGCCGATTCCGCCTCCGATCGAAAGCGGGATAAGGTTGTTGATAATCGCCTGGTGGTACGGGAATTTCAGGTTATCCAGCAGGTTTGTCATTTCGAGCTGCTTGCGAAGCGTGTCGGCAGTCACGCGGATGCCCATCGACGAAAGCCTGTGTCGACGATGCGTAACGGGGTTCCACACCAGGATGTCACCATTGAGACCGTGCGTTTCCTTGCCGCTTTCGGCGCTGGTATCGGTGATCCAGTCGTCGTAATCGGCCGCGCGGTTCTCGTGTGGATAGCCGTCCTTCAATGGCCAGCCGATGCCGATGATGAAGATTGCCGGCGCATATTCGCGGAGGACCCTGGTCTCGCGCTCTTTCCGCGGAAGGCCGGGATACATCTCCAGGATGTCTTCGGCATGCAGGAAGGTCAGCTCGTCGGGCAGGTTCGGATAGCGAGGGTCTCTGAGCTGCGGGAACATCTCCTGCGCGAACTGCTCCGCGCTCGTGATCACTTTCCAAAGGCGGCGCACCACGAGTTCCAGGAAACGCAAACTTCTCTGATCGGATGAGATCGCGCGCTCCCAATCCCACTGGTCTACGCAGCAGGAATGGTCGTGATCAAGGAAGTAGTCCTTCCGGACCGCTCGCATATCCGTGCAGATGCCCTCTCCCAAACCGCATTTGAACTGCTTCAATGCCGCCCTCTTCCACTTGGTCGCGGCCTGTACGACCTGGGCATCGATGGAATTCTTGCCATGGTCGTTTGCAATATGGAACTGAATGGGCGTGTGCGACCCGTCGCGGTCGAGCATGTCGTTGATGCCGGACTCGACATCCACGATTAAGGGCACCTGAACCATCAACAGGTTCAGTTCCCGGCAGAGGTTGTCTTCGATATAGCGGCGCAGGTGATGAATCGCTTCCTGCGTCTCGCGGATATTCAAGATGGATTTGTAATCCCTGGGCAGTACCTTTTCCAGCTCGGCGTAGTCCGCAATGTCTGTGCCGGCTAGATCGGGTTTTTTCTCGAGAACGGCGGTGGTTGACATGCTGGACGCTCCTTGGGAACAAGGCCTGTTCCACATTGAGCGGCTCCGGCGGGTGAGCCGTTACGAGGCAAGCAAACCACACGGCCTGAATGGACGCAGTTACACGGGTCACGTGATGTTGTGCCGAGAGGCGCACGGAGGAGTGAGCATCGCGGGCAAAAGACAGAAGGGGGCGCCATTCGGACGAAAAGTCTCTACAGTTCCGCGAGAACGCGATACTCTGGATGGCAGGCTCATGATAATCGATCTGTCCCACCGGCTTGAAGACGGAATGCCAGCGTATCCCGGCCTGCCAACGCCGAGATTCAAGAAGTTCATGTCGCACGACCAACCTGCCCAGCAAACTCAATATGCTGAGGGCACCAGCTTCGAAATTGCCCAGTACGAGTTCGGCGGCAACACTGGCACCTATGTTGACGCGCCTTTTCACCGGCATCGCACGGGAGATGACTTCGGGCGTTTGCCACTGAGCAAACTGGTGAACCTCCCCGGAGTGCTTGTGCGCACGAACGGCGACGGCCCGATTGGGGCTGAGTACTTCCGCAACATCGACGTGGACGCCAAGGCCGTTCTGATTCGAACTGACTGGTCAAAGCGGTGGGGGAAGGACTACTTCAAGTCCGGGCCGTACGTTACGGCTGATGCCTGCGATGTTCTGGTGCAAGGTGGTGCGACGCTGGTGGGCATCGATTGCGCGAATATCGACAACATGCAGGATCCCGCGCGTCCGGCCCACACTATCCTGTTGGCCGCCGGCATTCCGATCGTGGAGCACCTGCGCTCGCTCGACAAGCTTTGCAGCAAAAACTTCCGGTTCTTTGCTGCTCCTCCGGCCATTGCCGGTGGAACATCGTTTCCCGTGCGGGCTTTCGCGATTTGCGAGTGATTTTCTTCGCGTCCGCCGGGTCTATAGCGTCATCTGATTCGTATGGAAAAGGTGAATATCGCGCAGAAGCTGTCGCTGTTTTCCGACTATTACTCCCCCAAGGTTGTCGGCGAACTGAATGACGCTCACGTGAAGCTGGTGAAGGTGAAAGGCGAGTTTGTCTGGCACCACCACGACCGTGAAGACGAGATGTTCTTCATCATCAAGGGCTCGCTCCGGATGAAGTACTTTGACGGCGACAACGAGCGCGAAACCGTGGTGAACGAGGGCGAGTTCATCATTGTGCCGCGCGGCGTGGAACACAAACCTGTGGCCGACGACGAAGTTCACATTATGCTGCTGGAGCCGAAGTCGACCCTGAACACGGGCAATGTGAAGAACGAGCGCACGGTGGAAGAGTTACAGAGGATCTAGTCAGCTTCAATTCTAGTCAGCTTCAATTACGAACGCGTTGCCGCGTCCGCGTTCCCTGCCGTCGGATGGGGAATTCACAATCTGCACCGATTTTGCATTGGAGTCGCCGGCGATCGCCATCACGCTGGATCCGCCGCCATCGGTGTTCATGGCGACCTGGCAACCGAGTTCCACCATCAGGTCGGCGAGTTCTTCCAGGTTCATGCCGACGCTCAGCTTCGGCTGGCGTCCGTCCACTACGGTGAAAATCACTTCTTGCTGGTTGTAGCAGACGGCGGTTCGCGGATGCCGCTTCCGGAGATTCTCCCCGGGCTCACCTTCGACTGACCTTTTTCCATCACGCACTAGAACCGGGAATCCGCCAATGGCGTGGTGTACGGGTCTTCCCTCTACTGTCGCCGTGATCTTCACTTTGACGCGATCGTTCCGCCGGATCTTCGCCAACGTTGTGTCCTTCGGCAGAACGACAGTGAGTGCGTCTCTCGGAACCAGAGTGTCAGTTCTGGCGTCGTTTAAGCTCGTCACTCGGCCAGCAATCTCGCGATCTATCGGAAGCGGTCCTGTCACGGAAAGTCGCCCGACAACGAACGACTGCACCGGAATTCCGGTGGTTAGTTGTGATCGAAACTCGCTGGTCAGCAGCAACCCTGCTTCCGGGCGGCCCAGTGGTTTGTTCATGTTCGCAAGCTGGAACTTTGCGTGACCTGCCCGTACTCTGACGTCGAACTTAGGCAGCCCAATTACCGGCTCTCCGTTTTTGGCGAGTGCGATAACCGGCCACTTCCCATTTGCGCCGGTCCAGATATGTCCATCTACAACCGACAAGCCGATGGAGACACCCATGTTGCCTGGGGTTGTGAAGTCGTAATCACCGTTGACTACGGCAATCACCTTCTTGCCCTGCGCCGTTTCGCGGTTTGCGAGCACCGTCGGACGTTCGCGGACCATCTGTCCCGATTCATTCCGGGCGGCAACGGCCCGAATGTGCGCCTTCGAATTGCGCTTCACTCGCAGCACGTGAATAGACCACGGCTCGCCCTGTGGTGTTGAGCGGCAGAGTTGCCGATAAGTAACATCCGCCGCGAGCGTCCGTTCGGAGGCGACGCAGGTGTGCTCCTGGGCCGGAACTGCTACCTGTGTGTAAACGGATAAGGGAAAGAGGAGGAGAGCAAACGAAAGGAATCGTCTCATCGTTTTGCAGCCGATGCCTCGCCGTGACCCGTCTTGCCCTGGAGCAAGTCGATCATGTGCGGCAGCAGATCGAGCACCGCTTCAAGCGACTCGACCGCGCCCTTCGGACTGCCGGGCAAATTCAGGATCAGCGTGTTACCACGGGTGCCGCACAGACCGCGGCTCAACGCAGCGAGCGGGGTATGCTTCAGCCCCTGCGCCCGCATCTGCTCGGAAACACCTTCAATGAGTTTCTCGCAGACCTCCCGCGTAACCTCCGGCGTGATGTCCCGATGTGCGATGCCGGTTCCGCCGCTGGTCACAACCAGGTTGGCGCGGGGCACTGCGTCGAGAATGGCGTCCTTGATCTGCGCCCGCTCATCCGGAACAATTGCGCTCCCCTGGATGTGAAAGCCGGCAGCGTCGAGCCGGTCTGCAACCGCCGGACCGGAAAGGTCTTCGCGATCACCGGCAAACGCCGAGTCGCTCACCGTGATTACAATCGCTGTGCGCATTCGCTATTCTGCCTCTTCCGCGTCGCGGTTCGCTTCATCGAGCAGCCGCAAGCCTTCCATCAGCAACCCTTGTGTTGATCGCGTCACCGTCTGCTCGCTGCTCTGGCCTTCGAAGTCGATCAGGAAGTTCCCGGCTGTCCAGGTCAGGACTTTGTACACGGCCTCGTCGCCCTTCAGGTCGCCATAAGTGCCGTGATTGATCTGTCCCTCGGTGAAATAGAGCTCGCAGCGCTCACCGGCATTCGTCAATTGCAGCGAGCATGTCTTGCGGCCGAGTTCCAGCGACTGCAGCAGATCGATGACGTTCATCTGCGCAAGCGATCCGCGCAGAACCGTCTCGCCGGGGGCGTCCTTCGCCATCTTCTCCAGGGCGATCTTGTCGAGCACGCGCTTGACGCGCGCCACGGCTTCCTTGACGAAGAACGGCTTCTCGACAATGTCCTCGACCGAGTCCTGCATACCGCGTAGTTTCTCCGCGATATCAACACGCGTCGCCAACACGATGACAGGAATTCTCGATGTCGCCGGCTGCGTCTTCAGCTTCTGCACGAGCTGGCGTCCATCCAAACCGGGCATGTTGTAGTCGGTGATGATCAGGTCAGGCTGACTCTGCTCGGCAGCGGAGAGCGCGTCGTCGCCGTTGTCAGCAACGGTGACCGGCGCCAGTTCCGCCAGTTCATGACGAAGCAGTCCCATGATCATGGGATTGTCATCCACCAGCAAGATTTTCAGGTTTCCAGCCATCGTTGATCAGCGTTTGCGGCGGTAGTCGCCGCTTTTGCCACCGGACTTCTTCTCCAGCACAACCTGCCGGATCTCGATTCCCTTATCGAGCGCCTTGCACATGTCATACACCGTGAGGGCGGCGACACTGGCGGCGACCAGGGCTTCCATCTCCACGCCTGTAACCGAGGTGGTCGTTACTTCCGAAGCAATAGCCACGCCATCGTCGCATAGCCGCATAGTGACGTCAACGTGCGAAAGCGGCAGCGGATGACACATCGGTATCAGGTCGGAAGTGCGCTTCGCAGCCATGATGCCCGCCAACCTCGCGACTTCCAGCGGGTCGCCCTTGGGATTCTTCGGCAGTGCCTTCAGTACCGCCGGAGACAACGCTACAAATGCGCTCGCTTCGGCGGTCCGCTTCGTGACCTTCTTGGCAGACACATCCACCATCGAGGCACGGCCGCTCTTGTCGTAATGGGAAAGCTTTTTCTTCATGATGATTTCAAACGACTACGTGACCAGCACGTTCAACATTTCACCCGCTGCGATGAATTCCCGGTCCGGCGGAATAACCGCGAAACAGTTTGCCCGCGATGTCGCCACGATATCACCCGACCCCTGCCAGCGGACCAACTGCACCAAGGTTCCATCGAAGTCGCCCGATAGCTCAGCAGGAAGAAAACGCGTGAGCCCTGTTTTCGTCTTGATGTCGGCCTTCAACCTCGCCTGCAAGAATCGCAACGGCGCTCCCGCCGTGCCCGATAGCGCCTCGATCATCGCGCGCGCGAACAGCTCGAATGTCACCATCGTTGACACAGGGTTTCCCGGCAGACCGAAGAAGTACTTGTCGCGCACCCGGCCGAACACGACTGGCTTGCCCGGCTGGATCTGCGCCCCGGTGAACAGGAACTCCGCCCCCAATTCTCGCAACACAAGCTCCACCAGGTCATACTTGCCCATCGACACACCGCCGGTAATCAGCAGCAGGTCTGCGTTGAGCCCTTCTTCGATGAGTTCGCGCAGCCGGACGTGCTCATCTGGCGCAATCGGCATCGGAACGGGGATCGCTCCGGCTTTCAGGACCTGCGCCGCCAATGAATAGGTGTTGGAATTTCGGATCTGGTGTGCCGCCGGGGTCGCGTCCACGTTCACGATCTCATCTCCGGTCGAGAGGATCGCCACCTGCGGACGCCTGTAGACTTCTACTTGCGCGAGTCCCACCGAAGCCGCCGCCGCAATCGCCGCCGGCGTCATTCGGGTTCCGGCACGCAGCAATTCCTGCCCTGCTCTGGCTTCCGACCCGCGCGGCACGATGTTTTCGCCCAAGCCCACGCTGCGCTGGATCTCCACATCGGCATGCATACGGAAGGTGTATTCCACCATCACCACAGCGTCGGCACCCTGCGGTACGGGCGCCCCGGTCATGATTTCAACGCACTGGTTCTCGCCGACAGTGATTTCGCTTGCATCTGCGCCTGCCCTGACCTCGCCGATGACAGTCAGTCTTGATGGCACATTTGCAACGTCGGCTGCTCTGAGGGCGAAGCCATCGCGCGCGGCGCGCGGAAACGGGGGCAGGTCCCGATCTGCGATTACGGCCTGGGCCAGCACCCGTGCGGCCGCGTCGAGCAGATTGCAGAGCTCAGATCCATTGGCGTGCACCGTGCCAGCGTGTTCTTCCACAACGCGGCGCGCCTGTTCGAAAGTTAGAAGCACAGCAGGATTCTATAACCTGCGTCGCCCCTCGCATGACGGCAAAAGAAAACCCCCGGACGCATCCGGGGGCTTTGCTTTCGGGCGAACTACTTTTTCTTGCCGGCAGCCTTACTTTTACCGAAGCTGGTTTCGACTTTCGCTCCCAGCGCGGTCAGCATGGCCTTGGCCTGCTCTGCCATCTGTCCTTCGGGTTCGAGTTCCAGGTACTTGTTGAACGCTTCCTCGGTACCTGCGGCCGGAATCATCTTTCCGTCCTTGCCCAAGGTAGCCATGTTGATACCGTTAGCACCCTTCCAGTACCAGGCGGCAGCGCGCTTCGGATCAGCCTGCAGCGCCTTATCGAACGCCGCATTCGCTTCCTTGAACTTGTTAGTGTTCGTCAGGACGGCGCCTTCATTGAAGTAATAGGTGCCTGCGTGAGTCGGATCAGCCTGCGCGGCCTGCTCGTATGCCTTGATGGCTTCGTCTGTCTGTCCGGACTTCGCATAGGCTTCGCCGAGGTTGTTGTAAGCGCCGCCGACGATGTCAGGTTTCGGATTTCCAGCCGACGCCAGTTCGATTGCTTTCTTGTAGCTCTCGACTGCGGTTCCGTAGGCGGTCTTCTTTTCTGTCGGATCGGTCTTCTTGCCGGCCGCCAGACGCTGCGCGTCAGCCAGCTTGAACCAGATCAGGTCGCGGGTCGCGTCCTGCTGCGTCGCTTCCGTCAGGATCGCCACCGCCTGGTCGAAGTTACCGGCATCCTGGGCAGCCTTCGCCGCGGCCAGTTTCTCGTTCAGGCCGCGAATCTTCACGTTCTCTTTTTCCTGCGCTTCGATGGCCTTCTTCTGCTCCTCGCTCATCTGCGGCTGGCCTTGAGCCGCCAGTTCCTTCTGGATGTCGATTTCCAGGCGGGCCTCTTCAAAGCGAACCAGGAAGTTGCCGGCGGTGTAGATAACCTGGCCGTTATGGGTGACTTTGATGTCGTATTTGCCGGGCTGAATGCCGAGCGAGAAGATGTTGCCGTTCTTGTCTGCCGTTAGCTTGTAATTACGGCCGGTCTCTTTGCTGGACATCTCCACGACTGCGCCGGGAAGGGGCTTTCCGTCGCTGCCCTTCACGAATCCCTTAACGCTGCCCCCCTGTGCGAATGCAGCAGGTACCAGCAGCGCGAGTAAAAATGCCGCTACTACCAAGATACTGAGTTTCTTCATTGAAAAGCCTCCCGGCTTCCTGCCGATTAAAACCAAAATTTCACACGCAAGTTGCGTGTTTCAGACATTACGAGTGCGTAATATTTCCATTCGCTGCGCGTTCCGCATAGGGAATCGGGTCCTTCGCTCCCGCCGCTGCAAACGCCTGGAGCCTTAACACACAGCTTTCACAGACGCCACAGGCGCGGTCTTCGCAGCTATAGCATGACCACGTTAAATCCAACGGAGCGCCCAATTCAAGGCCAAGTGTCACAATCTCGGCCTTCCGAAGCCCAATCAACGGTGTAAGTACTTCGATGCGCCCATCTTTGGTTCCAGTTTGTATCGCCTGGTTGTAGGCGCGGTAAAACTCCGGCCGGCAGTCCGGATACCCGGAGCTATCCTGCTCGACGGCCCCAATCAGTATCTTTTCCGCTCCCAGCACCTCTGCCCAGCTCACGGCCGCAGCCAGAAAATGAGCATTCCGGAACGGAACATAAGTGACCGGAATCTCCACCCCGCGCTGGTCCGGAGCGCTGCCATGAAAGGAGGCAGGGGCGTCCGGGACTGAAATATTGGTGTCCGTCAGGGCCGATCCGCCGATTGCGGCGAACACCGGGTTACGTACGATGAGGCGATCCTTAATCCCCAACCGGTCGCATATGCCCTCAAAGGAGCGTCGCTCGCGTGCTTCGGTACGCTGGCCGTAGTCAACGTGCAGTGCGGCGGCGCGGTAATCGCGCGCGGCAATCGCGGCGCATACACAGGAATCCATGCCGCCACTGAGCAGAACCACTGCGCGTTGATTGGACTTGGTCATACGCCTTTCGTCGCCGGATCCCAGATGAACTTGTGAATTTGCAGCCCGAGCCTGACGTTTAGCCCATCTCGAACGATCCACTCCGCCAGTTCACTAGGCTCGATGAGGCAGTGCGAAGTGTCCCGCAGGCCGGTTGCGCCCTTTTCGAAAGCGGGGGAAAAGATCACTCCACCGGTTTTGGTTTCAAGGTCATGTTGGCGCGTGAAATCGCGCGCGAACTCATAATCGCGCAGGCTCGAAACCACGAACTTCACCTCGTCATTTCGGGTCAGGGCCGAGAGGTTCTCTATGCGGAAGGTATCGCCTGCGCCGGAGTCGGGGCACTTCACGTCGACGATTTTGTGTACCTGCTTCGGAACGTTCACGAGGGGACGCTCGCCGCTGGTTTCGATCAGAATCTGGTATCCAAGATCGAGAAGTTGCTGCATCAGCGGCACCAGTTCGCGTTCCTGCAACATCGGCTCACCGCCGGTGATCTCAACCAATCCGCTCGTCGACAGCTTCTGCACTTCGGCAATGATTTCCGCTCCATCCATCTTCTTACCGCCGGAGAAGGTGTACTCGCTGTCGCACCAGGAGCATCGCAGATTGCACCCAGCGAGCCGCACGAACGTACACGGCATGCCGGCAAAACTGCTCTCACCCTGGATGGATCGGTAAATTTCGATGATGCTAAGCATTGTGAATCGGACAATCGGATAAAAGGTAATCGTGTAATCGCCTCGCTAGAAGCCCGTGATCATCCTCATTTTTGGAAGTTCACATTTTTTAGATTCCCCGATTACACTTTCCCCGATTCTCATTCTCATCTACTCGAAGTAGGTGGCTGCCGTTGTGTCCGTCTCCCACATCTTGACCTGCTTCACGCGGACACGTCCGCTGGTTCGGTCTTGCAGCAGCACGTTCATCTCGTCGTAGAAGTACTTGGCCATATTTTCGGCCGACGGATTTAGCTCGGTGAATGGCGCAATATCATTGATGAACTTGTGGTCGAGCCGGTCGATCACTTCATTCATGGCCGTTTTCAGGTCTTTGAAATCGAAGAGCAGCCCGATGTTGTCGAGCCTCTCGCCATGAAGGGTGATCTGGACCTTGTAGTTATGACCGTGCGGGTTCTCGCACTTCCCGCGATATCCGCGAAGTGCGTGCCCGGCGGCGAAAGTATCTTCTACGCTGACTTCAAACATTCGTTTCCTTACTGTGTATGCATGAAACCCGCTCTACAGGCGGTTTCCGAGGATGTTGGCTAATCTTCTATTGTAAATGATGCCGAGCATTGCTGCCCGGAGTCAATTTCGCTCCGGGTGGGCGAAACTCGCGGTGATCAGGGCGGTCCACCGCACCTGAAACGGGCCCTGCCCCTATATAACCAGCGTTAGCGCGTCCAGCATGATGATCGAATCGCACGCCTTCTCCTGCACTTTGAGCTATGATTCTGCCCGCATGAAGCTCACTGCCATAATTCTCCTGGTTGTTTCTTCCTTCTGCGCTTTTGCCCAACCTGCTCCAACCGGCCAGGGTGTCGCCCTTACCCCGCCCATGGGCTGGAACAGTTGGAACAAGTTCGGCTGCAACGTCAGTGCCGATCTGATCAAGGAGATGGCCGATGCAATCGTCTCCTCGGGCATGAAAGACGCCGGGTATGAGTATGTTGTGATCGACGACTGTTGGCAGGTCTCACGAGACGCGAACGGAAACATTCAGGCCGATCCCAAACACTTTCCGCAGGGAATCAAGGCTGTCGCCGACTACATCCATTCGAAGGGTTTGAAGTTCGGCATTTACTCCGACGCAGGCACCCTCACTTGCCAGAAGCGCCCCGGCAGCCGTGGCTACGAATTCCAGGACGCCCGCCAGTACGCCGCATGGGGCGTGGACTATCTCAAGTTCGACTGGTGCAGCACCAGCACGCAGGACGCGCCGTCATCGTACGCCCTGATGCGATCCGCCCTCGATGCCGCAGGGCGTCCCATCGTCTTCAGCATCTGCGAGTGGGGTACCTCGAAGCCGTGGCTCTGGGCCGGGAAAGTCGGGAATCTCTGGCGTACCACGGGAGACATTCAGGATCGCTGGGAAGGCAAACAGAAGTGGTCCGACGGAAGTTGCTGCAGCTACGGTGTGCTCGACATTCTCGACCTACAGAACGGCTTGGAAACTTACGCCGGCCCAGGTCACTGGAATGACCCGGACATGCTGGAGGTGGGCAACGGTGGCATGACGCCCACGGAGTACCGTTCGCACTTCAGCCTCTGGGCGATGCTGGCCGCGCCGCTCATGGCGGGCAACGACATCCGGACGATGACGCCGGAGATCCGCGAGATCCTGACGAACAAAGAAGTGATCGCAGTCGACCAGGACCGCCTGGGAAGGCAGGGGCGGCGCGTAGCGAAAGAAGGCGACCTCGAGATCTGGGCCCGTCCGCTCGCTGACGGCAGCCGAGCGGTCATCCTGTTCAACCGCGGCAAGGAGACTCGGGAGGTTACGGCTCGCTGGGAAGATCTCGGCTATCCGGCACACCTCAACGCAACGGTCCGCGATCTGTGGCAGCACAAGGACCTCGGCAGCTTCAGCGGGAAATTCGCGGCCAGCGTCCCATCGCACGGATTGGTGATGGTGACCGTGAAGCCCTGAGCCGGCAGTTTGCCGAAATCAGTTAACCTGGATCTGCGTCGTGACGCTGCCAATCTTGCCCGTGACAGTGTCCCGGGCAACGCACTTCAACTCGTAGGTGCCGGGAGGCAGTTCCAGTTGCAGTTTGTGCTGGAATCCCGACTTCTGAAGTAGAGCTGCGGTTTCCGGCTTCAGATTTCCGCGCACATTCTGCAAAAGAGTCGCCACGGCTTTGCCCTTGGAGTCGAACGCTGCGGCGGAAAATTCCATCGCACTGAGGTTTGCCTGGTTGTAGTCCACCGAAAACGATGACGGCGGCAGGCTGATGACTACCGGAAGTACCCGCTTGCTGCCTTTCGCAACCGTGTCCCCGAGCTTAACGTCCACGTTGAGGTCCGTGTAATCGAGAGGCGATGAGTAGACTTTCGCCAGTTCCTGCTTTTTGCCTCCTTGAAAATCTCCGCTGCTGTCGTAGTTTTTTCGGTACCGCAGGTCCACCTTGGGAACACTGACCTTGACTGAGAGTTTGCGCATCCCCGTGTTGCGGTCTTCTTTCGGAAGATAGAAACCGAGTAGATAGTAGTTCTCCGAGTCGTCCACCGCATGCTGCATGCAGTTCGCGATGTCGTTCTGGTTGATGCACTCACTGCCACCGGTAGCCGTCGCGAATGCGCGGTATGTGTCCTGGTGATACTTCCTCGGGTCGAAAACTACGTCCTCCGACTTGCTTCCCCCTTCCGTTCGCGGATCGTTTTTGCTCATCACCAGGCCCATGGACGTGAACTTGATCGCCGGGTCGTTTGCCATGCCAATGATGTCGATGGGATATACGGAGATATTGGCGGAAGCCAGCCCACGCCACGCTTGTTCAAGCCGAGTCCGGTCTTCGTACTCGAAGTTCTCGTATGAAACCATTGTGTCTGCCCTAATCGGCGAGCGCGACAACGGCAGCTCAAATCCGCCCGTGACCCACAGCAGGGCCTTCCGCCCCGGCACACCGGTGTAAGCGCGTGCAATCACCTCAAATGCCGCTGAAGTGATGTTGATCGACTCTCTTTGCTTGAGTGATTCGTATCCCTTATTCACCTTGTCGGCAACAATTTGGTCCAGCGCCTGCACTTCGCTGAATAATCCGCCAGTTTCACCCAGGCTCTCCGACTGGGCAAACGGTCCAACATCGGCGTTGCTCAACTCACTTTTCGCCTGTTTGACGGATCTCGCCAGCACCTCCATGTTTGTCGAGAATCCGTGGATCTGCCGCAATCCATTTCTCGAGAGCACCATCAGAGAAGTGGGCTCTGTGTTGCTCACATGATCTTTGAGGTACCGAATCACCGCATTGCGCGCACGCAATTGCTCAAGCCTCGGCGTGTTCAGCACGTCGAGAACGATGATTGTCACTCGTCTGGCGCTCTTCTGGTCCAGAACATAATTCCCGAATTCACGGTCATTGCGGAGCGCATTAGTAGTCGAGACTTCGGGCTTCACCTCTTCGAAGACTTTCAACGAGCGGCTCTTGTTGTTGTCCAGCAGTTCGAACTGGTTTGCCGTCAAACCCGGAACATGTCCTCCGTTGCCATCATGTACAACCACCGGGACCAGCACTAGTTCCGTGCGGCTGGAGAAGGTCGCCACCGGCTCCTGCGCGGACAGAATCGGCAGGGCGTTGAAGGCCAACCAAAGGCTCAACACAAGAAGGACTCGAACAAGCCTCATGCGCCCTCCATTCCAATGAAACCGCCGGTCAGGCAATTGGGCGCACACATTGTGCCACGATTAGCCGGGCCCCGATCACGCCTTGGTTACTCTTCCGCAATCCCAAAACGAAACTCGGCCCCAGTCTCCCCGTCAGGCAATAACCCCGCCCAAAAGAAAAAGCCCCGGTTATGTTGCCGGGGCCATTCGAATTCCATCCTTGAGCTAGACGCTCATCACTTCCTTCTCTTTCGTCTTGCTCATCTCTTCCATTCTCTTGATCTCGTCATCCGTGAGCTTCTGCAACTCATCGAGCGCACGACGCTCTTCGTCTTCGGTGATCTTCTTGTCCTTCATTGCCTTCTTGATCAGGTCGTTACCGTCGCGGCGGACATTGCGGATCGCCGTCCGGTGCTCTTCGAGCACTTTGTGCAGGTGCTTCACCATGTCCTTGCGGCGCTCTTCCGTCAGCGCCGGAACAGGAACGCGGATCAACTTGCCGTCGTTCATCGGGTTCAGGCCCAGATCGCCGGCCCGGATCGCCTTCTCGATCGCCGAGAGCTGCGAAACATCCCAGGGCTGGACGGTGATCATCTGCGGCTCCGGAGCGCTCACGTTCGCCAACTGGTTGAGCGGCGTCATGGTGCCGTAATAGTCCACCTGGACTCCGTCGAGCATATGGACCGATGCCCGTCCGGTGCGCACCGACGCCATCTCTTTGCGGAAGTCCTCCACCGCCTTTTCCATCCGCGTCTTCACTTGTCCGAATGTATCTTTGAGAGCGGGGACGGCCGCCATCGTTTGTGCCATGCTGGTCTCCCGTATAAAGCAGTATTGAAACGTTGAATTATAAACCTTGGTTTGGATTCCCGCCGGAACGCCTAAACCCCTGCAGCATCAGCGAGTTCCTTCAGGCTGGTCACGGTCAGATCGGGCGTTTCCTGCGCCGGGCGCGTCGCACCTCCGCCCGCCTTGCCGGCCCTCCGGTTCACCCAGACGGTCGAAAAGCCCAGAGCCTTCGCCGGAACGATGTCGTGATAAATGCTCTGCGCGCAGTGGAGCACCTTCTCCTTCGGCAAGCCGATACGCTCCAACGCCCGCTCGAAGTTGTTATGCGACGGCTTATAGCTCCGCACCTGTTCTGCGGTGATGACGAAATCGAACGGCACCTGCAGTGTCTTCGCGGTCTCGGCAAAAAGGTCGTCATCGGTGTTCGAGACAATCGCCAACTTGTATCGCGACTTCAGCCGCTTTAGCGCCTCCACGGTGTCTGGAAACGACGGCCAGCTTTTCATCGAGTTCGGCAGAGTGTCGATCTCACCTTCGTACAGCGGAAACGAAAGCCGCGCACCCAACTTCTGCGCCACTCTTTGCAGCACGTGACGATACGTCATGTAGTCGCCTGCCTGAATTTGCGACTCCATGGTGCCGTAGAGTTCCAACAGCTTCTCGTCGCCCATCTCTCGATGATGATTCGCCAGCAGAGGCTTCAGTGCCGCCAGGATGCCGCTCTCCCAATCGATGAGTGTCCCGTAGCAGTCGAAGGTGAGGCATGCGAATTTTGAGAAGTCGAGCATCGTCAAACCTCTTCTATCAGCCGCGCCAGCAACGCCGTTCTGGGAACGATCTGCTCCACCAGCACCGATTCGTTTACTGCATGCGCGCCTTCGCCCGGAGCGCCCAGTCCGTCGAGCGTCGGTATCTCCAGCGCCGCGGTGAAGTTTCCGTCCGACCCGCCACCGACAGCGGCCTCATCCAAACTTAGGCCCAGTTCCGCCCCGGCTTTCTTCGCAATCCCAAACAGCCGCGCAACTGCCTCCGTGCGCTCCAACGGCGGACGATTCAGCCCACCTTCCACCATGATCTTGCAGCGCCGGTCCACGGCGATCAATCCACGGATCTTCTTCTCGATCTCAGACGCCTGCGCGAGTTTCGTGATCCGCACATCGATGTTCGCCGACGCCTCTGCGGCAATCACATTATTCCGCGTGCCTCCGCGAATCACACCCGGATTCACCGTGATCCCTTGCTCCACATCGGGGAACTCCGCCACTTTCAGCAATTGTCGAGACAGCTCCAGAATGGCGCTCGCGCCTTTCTCGAAATCGAGTCCCGCATGCGAAGCGACGCCGATTACGGTGACGATGAACGCCCCCACGCCCTTGCGGGCGGTCTTCAGCGCGCCATGCAATCCGAACGACGGCTCCAGCACCAGCACTGCCGCGCAGTCTTTCGCCACGCGCTCGGTGATCCGGCGCGACGACCCGCTCCCCACCTCTTCATCCGTTACCAGCAACACCGTGACGGGGCGCGGCAAGTGCCCTCGCACAGCTCGCAGCGCCTCCACGGCAAAGAGCATCTGCGCGATTCCGGTCTTCATGTCGAGCACGCCCGGACCCCACAGCCGTCCCTTTTCTTCGCGCCAAGGCATGGTCTTCAGCGTCCCGACATCCCAAACCGTGTCGAAGTGCCCGAGCAGCAGAACTCTTTCGCCTTCGCCCGGGAAGTCGGCCTGCAGGTGGTCGCCGTATTTCACTGCCGGATGCATGGTGACCGTTGCTCCGGCGGCGCGAAACCTTTCCGCCAGCCATGCACCCAGTGCGTCCACCGCCTGTTTGTCGGAACTCGGCGATTCGCGCTTCACCATTTCTCGAATCGTGCCGACAATCTCGCGCTCCCGCTGTTGGAGCCATGCTACAAGCGGCGAAGCTGCAATGCGTGCATCTTCTGAAGGTTGGGAACTCATGCGAATTCGTTATAATGCGCGTTTACACATGTTGCTGTAAACCCACAAGCATTACGCCCGATTGAATGAGACTTTATGAGTGATTCCGTACAGAGCGTGCCAGAGAGCACCGCGGCCAGCCAGAACGTGTTGGACATCAACCAGATTCAGCAGATCCTCCCGCATCGCTATCCGTTTCTGTTGATCGACCGCGTCGTTGAAATCCAGCCCAAGCAGCGCATTGTCGCTATTAAGAATGTCACCATCAATGAACCGTTCTTCCAGGGACACTTTCCGGGATTCCCCATCATGCCCGGCGTCCTGATGGTCGAGGCCATGGCGCAGGCCGGCGGCGCCCTGCTGCTTACGGAAGTCCCCGACCGTGACAACATGCTGATGGTCTTCGCCGGAATCGAGAAAGCTCGCTTCCGGAAACCTGTCACGCCCGGCGACCAGTTGCGGATCGTCGTTGAGGTCCTTGCCTGGCGCACGATCGCCGTCCGCATGGAAGGCAAAGTCTACGTTGGTGACAAGCTCGCGGCGGAAGCTGTCATCACCTGCCGGCTCGTCCCTCGCGGCAAAGCTGAAACTGGTGGCGAGGCGCAGGAATAACATGTCCACTCACCCGACTGCGACCGTTGATCCATCCGCGAAGGTTCCGGCTTCCTGCAAGATCGGCCCTTACTGCACGATTGGCCCCAACGTTGAACTCGGCGACAACTGCGAACTCGTGTCGCATGTATCCATCCACGGGCCAACGAAGATCGGCAGCAACAACCGCTTCTTCCCGTTCTGTGCGATCGGCGGCGAGCCGCAGGACATCAGCTACAAAGGCGAGCCCACCCGTCTTGAGATCGGCGACAGCAACGTCATCCGCGAATTCGTCACCATAAATCGCGGGACGATGAAGGGCGGAGCTCTCACCCGGATCGGCAGCTACACGCTGATCATGGCCTACTCGCATATCGGACACGACTGCATCATCGGCGACCACGCGATGCTGGTGAATGCCGCTACGCTTGCTGGTCATGTTGAAGTCGGAGACTGGGCCGTGGTTGGAGCCTTGAACGCCGTCCATCAGTTCGTTCGTATCGGAGCCCATGCCTACATTGGCGGAGGCACAATCGTCACCCAGGACGTGCTCCCGTTCTCGCTCACCAGTTCGAAGCGCGACGTGCAGGCATTCGGCATCAACAAAATCGGATTGCAGCGCCGCGGATTCAGCGAGGAGCGCATCAGCAAACTTCAGCAGGCTTATCGCACGCTGCTGAAGTCGCGCCTGAACACATCGCAGGCCGTCGAGAAGATCAAGTCGGAAGAGCTTTCGGAAGACGTTCAGTACCTGGTGGACTTCGTCTCCAAAAGCGAGCGCGGCATCATTAAGTAGCTACTTCGTTTTGCGCAGTTCATCGGACAGCAGGATCGCCTTGCTGATCTCCGCCATTGTCTTTCGTCGCTGGCGAGCCTGCTTCTGGATCATCGAATACGCTTCGTCTTCGGCAATTCCCAGATCTCGCTGCAATATTCCTTTGGCGCGATCGAGCACCTTGCGCGTCTCCAGCTTCGTGGTCAGGCTTAATACCTCTTCTTCCAGTCGCGCCACCTCAATCGCCGCTCCTACCAGGTGGCCTACGGTCGAAATAATCTTCACCTCACGCGCCTGAAAATCGTAGCGGTCCCGATGCTGCACGTTGACGACGCCCACCACGCGCCCGCGGGAAAGAATCGGCATGGATAGAAACGCTTCGAATCGGTCTTCCGGCAATTCGTTCACGAAGTAATATCGCGGATCGGCAAACGCCCGTTCGCTCAGCACCACGGCTTCGGCGCGTTCCGCCACCCAACCGGTGATTCCTTCGCCAATACGCAGCTTGAACGTATTCACCACCGCCGGATGCGCGTTTTTCGATGCCCGCAGAACCAGCGACTCGCCTTCCTTCACGTACACGAAGCAGGAATCACACTGCACCAGTTCGGAGATGAATTCGACAATTTGATCGAGGACTTCATGGATCGGATCGGCGGCTGCGATCCTTGTGCTTACCGCATGCAGGAAATTCAGTTCCGGTCCGGAATCGAGAATGTTGTTATTTGCGCTCATAAGCTCATTGAAAAAGAGGGCGGAGGGTTACTCCGCCCGAGGCTGCATTTAGTCACCCTTGGTCTGCGTTACCGCAGATGCACTGGCAACTTGGTGGTTTTTCACCTTCGGAAAGTACAGTGTTGTTTCCGAACCTGAAAAGCAGACGGAATCCAGGCTCCATCCGGTGTTTGACGAGGAGACCGTGACCTTCGAGTGTTCGCAGCTTTCGTATCCGCGAGTGGTCGGAACCACCATCACCGTTCGGCTTCCGTCCAGATTCGTAATCGCGGTTACGTTCGAGACGCTCGACAGAACTCTCAGACGGTATTCGCCCGAAGTCAAAAGCGAGTTGCCGAAGTAGGTGTCGCGGTTCAGCTTGAATGTCACCGATTTCTCTTCTGCCACGGCAAGGCCGCTGGCAATCATCAACAGCAGTGCTAACGTCAGTTTCTTCGCGAGTGTCATCCTGTCCTCCAATCAGACATGTTGTGATCGTCGGAACAGATTCGAACCGGCGATCTTGCCCTTCGCTCTCCTTCCGGGGAACTCGAGTCATTCGTCATTGAATGACTGGTGAGTCCGGCAGGAGTGGAAGTCTCAAAGGCGCTCCGAATCGGGTGCGCCAACAGCAGATCGTCATGGACTGAATAGCGAGTGTGCGGCAGGGAACACTTGCTGCATTCAAGCTAGGCAATTTTGGAGTTCAGGGGAAATAGGAAATCAGAATGCTGGTAATCCGAATTATGTATGTTCCTGCAGGAAGTTGCTGCATCGACGCGGAAAAGCCAGCAAAAACGCGGTTTCTCGATTGCGGAGAAACTAGCTCGCGAGGATTGCTACGCCGTGGGTGTTGGCACTTTCGATTACTTTTTCACCATCTATTAACAAACAGCGACCCGCATCCAGTGCCAGACATGTCGCTCCGGCAGCATGCATCATCTCGATCGTCTTAACGCCGACGACAGGAACGTCGAACCGCATATCCTGGTTCGGCTTCGCCACCTTTACCACCACAAGGTCGCGCGCCAGAGTTGAAGGATCGCCTTCATGCTTAAGCGACGCCATTAACTTGCCCGATCGTTCGATGCATTCGTCAGTGCCTTCCATGGCCTCGACTGCAACGCATGCCGCTCCGGCAACGACCACCGTTTGTCCGAGATCGAACTGCGCCACGTGCCGTGCAACATCTCGGCCGTACTCGATGTCCTTGAGTTCCTGCTCATTGGGCGAACGCTTCGTCAGTACACCCGTTTTTGCGAGGAGAGGTTCCAGCAGCGCCGTCGAACTCATCAGCGTGATCCCTTCATCGGCCAGCACCTTTGCCACGGCGCCGATCAGCGAATCCGTGTTTCGCGTTCCGAGCGAGAGCAGCAGCTTCGCCAGTCGCCAGTCCGGACGAATACTTGAGAAGATCTGCTTGTGCTTGACCTGGCCGGCCATCACGGCTTGCGAAACGCCTTCCCGCTTGAACGTATCGATGAGCTTCGAGAGTTCGCCCAGCGACATCCAATGCACCGCCGCAGCGCCTTCGCGTTCAATCTCCGGAAACGTCTCTTCCTTAATGGCCGCCACCACCACTTCCATCCCTCGTGCTTTCGCTGCGTTCAGCACGAGAAAAGGAAAGCGTCCATTGCCGGCGATGAGTCCGAGACGTTGTGCCATGCGCGAATAGTGTAAACGACCGGGTTGTGTCAGGCGCGCAGGGTTTTCGCGCGTTGCCGCGACGGTGAGACCCCGAAGTGCTGCTTCCACACGCGCCGCAGGTGGCGGTCGCTGTCGAACCCGCAGCGCTCCGCAATGGCTTCGAGATTCAAACGCGGGTCGTTCATCATCGTTCGCGCCAGTTCCAGTCGCACCTTGGTTCGAAACTCCGCGATGGAAAGTCCGGTAGCTTCGCGGAATACGCGCGTCAGGTTACGAGAACTCATTCGCGCCATGCGTGCAAGTTGAACCAGGGAAGCCTTCTTCGCGGCATTCGCTGAGATCCAGTCCTGCACATCATGGACCCCGGAGTTCAGGTGCGTGCGGTAATCAAGGAATACGCTCTCCTGCTTCTGATGTCCGTCGCGGCGCATGTAGACGACCATCTCGCGCGCCACCCGCGAAGTCACCAGCGGGCCATAGTGCTGTTCAATAAGCGCCAAGGTCATGTCGATGCCGGAGGCGATCCCTGCGCTCGACGTAATGTTGCCACTCGTAACGAACAGGCGGTCTGAGAGCACGTGCGCTTGCGGATATCGTTCCTGCAACTCGCGAACCCGTTTCCAGTGGGTGGTGCATTCGCGACCGTCGAGCAGCCCGGCCTGTCCCAGCACGAAAGTGCCCGTGCAGACCGAGCAGACTTGCGCGCCGGCGTCGAACGCCGTGCGAATCCAGCGGGTGAGCGAGGAAGGAGCTTTTGTGTCGCGCAGCACGTAACCGGGCACCAGGACGTAATCGTCGGGTCTTGGCTCAGGCAGTGGGAGTAGTCCGCTCATCGCCAAGCCCTGTGCGGTCGGCACCGATTCACTGGTCCCGCACGACAGAATCTCGTAAGACGCGCCACAGGCATTCGCTTCATGGAATGCCTGCAGCGGGCCCGCGATGTCGAGGATCTCGCATCCGGGAAAGAGCGCGAAGATTATCCGGCGTGGGCGAACCGTTGAACTCCCTTCAGTTCCTTCTCCAGTTGTGCGACCGTCTTGATGGTAGCGAAGCGGCCACGCAGCGCGTATTCGGTGCGCTCCACGACTTCATCCGTACCGAGTTCTTCCGCCGGGTTGTCGAGGTTGGCAATCGGGAAAGTCAACGTCGCTTCGGTCACGAAATCCACCGCATAGCCCAGATCGCCCGCCACGCGTGCCGTCGTCTCGCAGCACTGCTCTGTCTGGATGCCGATGATCGCCAGCCGTCGCACACCTAGCTTCAGCAACAGCGAACTCAGGTCGGTGCTCGTGAAGGCATTACGCGTGCCCTTCTCGATAATCGGCTCCTCGGGACGATTCTTGATGAAGTCCATCAGTTTCTTGTTAGGGTTGTCGCGCTCAAAACCCGGATCATCGTCCCAGTGCAGGAAATAAATGACCGGCAAACCGGCTTCGCGATAGAGGTCGATCATCTTCGTGACGTTCTTTTCGAAGCCGGGATTGTTGCGGCGGGGCCAACGGGGAAGGACCTTGAACGAGTCCTGCACATCAATGACAAGCAAAGCAGATTGTTCGATCGGGACCTGGTTTGAGTTCAGCATCGGTAATTCCTCCTGTCATCCTACGGACAGCAGGATAGGTTCCTGGCTCACTCGGAACGAGCCACATTCCGGCCAATGACCGGACATTTTGGGCCAACCCGTATTTTACCGTTTGAGCAGGTCCACCGGCTCGCTGATGTCTTTCACCCGGAACATTCCGGCCAGCGCCGGATAGCGTTTTGCGACCGCCTCATACATCGCGTAAGACACCCGGCGATAAGAGATATGGCCTTCCGGCTTCGTTCTCAGCTCCGAGATATAAACCACTTCGGCGAAGTCCATCTTGAAGAGCGTGCGCTTTCGATACGCCAGCGGAATCACGTACTCCGCCGGTTCCGTTCCTGCGTACTTGCGCGAAGCCGCGGCCGCACGCTGCATCGCATCGTCGTAGGTTCTCTGCGCGCCCGCCGCAATCACCTCTTCCGGAGTGTCGTATCCGTGTGCGGTCGTGAAGCCCTGTCCGATCTGCGTGCAGCGGCGGTGCCTGTGCATGTCGCGGAACCCGCCAATGTCCTGAAGGATGTCGAACCGGAACTTCTGTCCCACGCAGAACGCTCGAAGCAGTTCGTCATGGCGTCCGCGATGCGCCGTTCCCAGCGCCACGATCTCGTCACGCCTGGCCGCGCTCAACGACTCCACGGTCGTCCGAAGCTGCCGGTAAGAATAATGACAGTGCTCATAAAGCAGCGTGGTTGCCAGTTCGATTTCGAGCGGCTCATCTTCCAGCAGATCCACGAGCGGCGCCTTCTCGATCGCCGCATTCTTCATCAACTCCGCTGCCGCCTGCCGTAGTGCTTGCCGCGTTTCCATCTGGTATGAATTCGGTTCGGCATACTTCACCAGGGTCGGCGACACCCTCACATCCCGCAGCAAGACCCCGCGCGCCTTGTCGGCGAACTCCTGGTCCTTGGCGCCCTCAATCAACGACCGTACCCGTGCATCATTTACATTCCACGCCGGGCCCTTCGCGGCGTTCTTCAGCAGGTCGCCCAGATGCCGGATCTCCTGATGCTCATCCGACAGCAGCCGCGACACCTGGTTCTCCAGCGTGCGCGCATTCACGATCTGGCCGAGTGACGTATTCGTCGCCAACGGCAGCAGGTAACGCGACACGTCAAAAGCCCTTGCCCGCAAAGTCCGGTCGTACGCTTCCTGCTTCATGTCCTCCGGACGCGGCGTAATCGAACAGAGATAGCGGAACACGTCTTCCGACACCAACTCATACGCCGCGAATAGGGCGTCGATCTCCGCACGATACTGGTGCAGGGCATCCAGGTCTTCGCCGAAATTTGGAACGTAATAGCTGGCTTTCTTGTAGTCCTGATAGCGCGTCGAGCGCTCCTGCCCGTCCCAGCGCTGCTCATCGACGAGCGCAATGGCTGCCAACAGCGAGAGCTTCTCGATCGCCATGGCGACGTGAGCGAGGTCGGCGATCGACCGATGGCCATATTGGAAGTAGAAAGTATTAAGGAATTTTTCCGCTTTTTGCTCGTTCAGTTCCTTAAGCGACTCCTTCATCGAGAGCGCCGAGCGTGAATACTTTGCCATGGCATACGCCAGCACTTCCGGGTCAGCGCCATGCACGGCAAATACTTCGATTTCAGGAGAATGCGACGGTGTTTCAGACATAGTCTCGGGGGCGACCTTTGGGTGGGACATTGGGTCGAATCCTAATCGTGAATCCAACCGTGGCGCAATCAAGCATTTCGTCCCGGCGAAGCATTTTGTGGAAAACAACTATTGAAACTTTCAACAGCGGCGGCCATCAGAATGTCAGTAGTAACTTGTGACACTAGCCATGCTTTGCCATAATGATTGGATTCTTGTTAGTTCATGAACGTTTATAAGCCAATCTCCTTTATATTGGCTGCCTTCATAGCATTAGGTTCTGCACAGCTCGTTGCTAACGACGCTTCGCCAGTGCTATTGGCTGACGGAAATACGTCCGCCTCGTCGATACCGCAGCTTAACCTTCCCATCCCTCGCGCCCGCATGTCGTGGGAACTCGCCCTCGATACCTATGAGCAGAACAGCTTGCGTCAGGCGAGGGAACTCGGCGACTACACGGACGAAACCACCATCGAGGCCGAGCTTCCGCAGAGCGCCCAGAAAGGCCGCTTCCGGCTGAAGCGCATGTTCTCGGCGCCAAAGTCACTGGCCTTCAAGACCATCGATTTCGTCGGCGACAATTTCGTAAAGACCAACGTCATCGCCCGCCTGCTCCAGTCGGAAGTCGACCACGTCCAAAAGGGCGATAACTCCGACACGGCGATCACGTCCGCCAATTACAAGTTCAGCTATAAGGGGGAAGACGTCATCGACGGTCAATCCGTCCACGCCTTCCAGATCAAGCCTCGCAAGAAGCGTATTGGCTTGTTCAAGGGAAAGGTTTATCTCGACGTCTACACCGGACGCCTGCTTCGCGCCGAAGGCCGCGTTGTGAAGTCACCGTCGTTCTTCGTGAAGAAGATCGACTTCGTCCAGGACTATTCCCAGGTCGGCGACTTTAACCTGGTCTCCCGGATTCATTCGGTGGCACAGGCACGCATCATCGGACGCACCATCGTGGATATCACGCACAGCGACTTCCAACTGAAGCCGCTTGCCCAACATCAGGCGAGCACCGAAAGTCGCCCGCGCACTTCGGCCAGCCTCGATACGCAGGGCTACCGCTAGCCATCCGCTAACCGCACAGCGTCGAACCGCTTCTTACTGCACCTGGTTCGTCGCTGCTGCCGCCGCGGCGGGTTCTGCTTCTTTCTTTTTTAGGAACTTCTTCACGTTCAGCAGCGGACGCCCCAGCGACGAGTTATAACCGGTCCACGCATCGTCGTTCTCCGCTTCACGCTCGAACTGCGCCCGCATGCTTTCCATCTTCGAATCAAGATCGTCCAGGTAATGCAGCATCAGCGCTTCGGGAAACATCGGCAGTTTCGGCGATCCGAACTCATACTGCCCGTGATGGCTGATGATCATGTGCTCCACCAGGATCTTCAGCTCTTCGCTGAACCCCGGCACCAGCGCGATCTTCTTATGCAGCATCTCCAGTTCGATGATCATGTGCCCGAGCAACTGGCCCGACGTCGTGTACGAAATCGAGCGCGCGTACGACAACTCATGCAGCTTGCCGATGTCATGCAGGAAAGCTCCCGTCAGCAGCAGGTCGCGGTCGATTGTCGGATAGTTGCGGCACACCAGGTCGCATGACCGGAACAGCGACACCACGTGATCCAGCAAGCCGCCGACGAATGCATGGTGCAGCGTCTTCGCCGCCGGAGCGCACTTGTACCGCGACTCGATCTCCGGATCATTCATGAACGCCCGCAGCAATGCCTTGAGCTGTTCGTTCTGGAAGGTGTCCACGAACTCCCGCACCGTCTGCCACAACTGCTCGACATCTTTTTCCGTTTTCGGAAGGTAATCCGAGAAGTCCACCTCGTGCTCTTCGCATTTCCGCACTTTATGGACCGTCAACTGGTAACGGTTGTTGTACTTGTTGAGCAGGCCCTTCACCTTGATGAAGTCATCCTGGTCGAAGGCGTCCAGCGCATCCTGCACGTTGTCCCAAATTTTGGCTTCGATTTGCCCGGTGCGATCCGCCAGCGTGAGGGCGATATATAAGTCCCCCGACTTCTTCGGCTTGATCTGCTTTCCGGCGACCACAAACGTCGTCGTGATGGTCTGGTTTTCGTACTGGGCTGCGTCGCGGATGTAAAAGTCCTTCATAAAGATTGCCTCGGATACCGAGTCGCAATGTTAGCAGGTGATTCCGACCCCGTCACAGCAGGCGTTGCACTTAGCATTTCCCCGGTTTGCTGGAGTCATTGCCATGTGCATCTCTTCCGGTTACCATCGTTCGAACATCCATGAAGAACTTACTCGCAGTCATTTGCCTCCTTGGCCTTGGACTTTCCGCCGTGGCCCAAACTTCACCGGCTCCTAAGAAACCTGCTTCCACGGCAAAGAAGCCCGCCGCCGCATCCACCGCGAAAAAGCCGGCTGCTCCCGGTTCTGCCGCGCCTGCGCTGACCACGCAGAAGCAGAAGGCCAGCTACGCCATGGGCATTACGCTTGGCTCCAATCTCAAGCGCCAGGAGGTCGACGTAGACGTCGAAGCTCTCACTGCCGGTTTCAGGGATGTTCTTTACGGCAAGCCGCCGAGAATCAGCGATGCCGAAGCCCAGGCCGCCCTTGATCAGCTTTCGCAGGAAATGCGAGCCCACATGGTGGAGCGGGTCAAGGCGATGAGCGAAAAGAACCAGAAGGAAGGCGAAGCGTTTCTCGCCGCCAACAAGACGAAAGAAGGTGTCGTTACCCTTCCCAGCGGACTGCAATATAAGGTCCTGACCCCCGGCACCGGTCCTAAGCCGACCGCCAATGACACCGTCGTCTGCAACTACAAGGGCACATTGCTCAACGGAACCGAGTTCGACAGCTCTTACAAACGCGGCGAACCGACCAGTTTCCCCGTCAGCGGCGTCATCAAGGGCTGGACCGAAGCTCTGCAACTCATGCCCGTCGGCTCCAAGTGGCAGCTGTTTATTCCCGGCAATCTCGCTTACGGCGAGCGTGGGCAGGCCCCCACCATCGAGCCGAACTCAACCTTAGTTTTTGAAGTGGAGCTGCTCTCAATTAAGCCGAAGGAAGAAAAACCGGCGGCAACACCTGCCCCGAATCCGGCGGAGAAGAAGTAGCTAAATCTGGTAATCCATTTCGATAGCTTCTTGCAGTGTATCGGGGGAACCGTCATGAACGGTTCCCTCAATCTTTTCTACGCGATGTTTCAGTTCGCGCACCTGTAACGCAACGGCCGCCAGTGCCTGCGAAAGCGGATCGTTGATCTGTTTCGGATCGGTGATGATCACGCGCTTGCCATTCCGCAGCACGATATGTCCGGGTACACCGACAATGGTCGAGTCGGCCGGTACGCTGCGCAGGACCACCGAACCCGCGCCGATTCGGCAGTTGTCTCCCACCGTGATATTGCCCAACACTTTTGCGCCCGCCCCGATGACAACTCCATTGCCGATGGTCGGGTGACGCTTGCCTTGCTCTTTGCCGGTTCCACCCAGCGTTACGCCCTGGTAAAGCGTGACTTCATCGCCGATGATCGTCGTTTCCCCGACCACCACGCCCATGCCATGATCGATGAAGAAGCGCCTGCCGATCTTCGCCGCCGGATGGATCTCGATTCCCGTTGCCCAACGCGCGGCCTGCGAAAACATGCGCGCCAGCAGTCTTATCCCACGGTGCCAGAGCCAGTGGTTGATCCGGTAGGCCCAGAGCGCGTGCAGCCCCGAGTAACAGATCACGACCTCGATCGCAGACTTCGCGGCCGGATCGTTTTCTCGTACCCAGGAAATGTCATCCCGCATGGATGCAAACATGCTCACGCTCTCTTTCAGAAAATTGGCTCAGAAATAATTTCTACCTTTATATCTATGATTTCTCAGCGGGGCTCTGGGATTCAAGTTCCTGCGTACCCTGCGCCTCGACCAGCAGTCGGTCGATCTCCGTAATCGCCTTCTCCAGCCGTTGTTCCCGCGGGCCTTTCAGCAGAATCCACGGTAGACCGCGCTTTGTAAGCTCCTCGCTGAATCGCTTGGTCATCCACGGACGGATATGCTGGCCGTCTCTGACTCCGTCGGATTCGAAGGGGATGTCGCAATCGGTAAGGAGGTATAACGCGTACCGCCGCCGGTTGGCGATCTCTTCCACTTCCGCCGACCACGTACCCACATAACGTTGGTGCCAGATCGCTGTAGCCAGTGCATCGGTGTCGCAGATGAGTACGCGATTGGCTTTGGCCGCCATCTCGTCTTCATCCTTCTGCTGCTGTTCGGCAATGTGGATGAACTCTTCCGTACGCCACTCATAGGAGAACGTATTGATCCCGCTTTGCCGAAGTCGTTCGGTGTACAGGCGGCCGTATTCCGGAACCCAGGCCGTGTCGTAATGCTTCGCGAGATCGCGGGCCAGAGTTGTCGTGCCCGACGATTCGGCGCCGACGACACATACTCGGATTGGACTCTGCCCCACTTCCATGGCAACTATCGTACCGCGACTCTCGGCAGCCAGGTTTGTTACTCTGGTCCCTGCGAATGTCGCCTTCCAGCAAGTCCTTGCATGTCCTTCTCCCCACGCTCGGCAGTGCCGGAGATGTGCACCCAACCATTGCGCTCGCTCTGGCATTGCGCGACCGCGGACATCGCGCCACCGTCATCACGAGTCCTTATTTTAAGGAGCAGATCGAATACCTCGGTCTGGGATTCGCGCCGGTCGGCACCGTTGAAGGGGCTCAACAGGTCTTGGCGAATCCCGACCTCTGGCACCCACGACGCGGTTTCGAAGTCATCGCCCGCAGCGTGATGGTGCCGTCGATTCCCGCCATCTACGACGCCATCGCCTCGCGCGCGGATCGCAACACCGTCGTCGTGGCTTCGGGAATCTCCTTCGGTGCGCGCATTGCGCAGGATAAACTCGGCATCCCTACCGCGACCTTGCACCTGCAGCCCTCCATCGTTCGCAGCCAGGTCGATAACGGTCTCGCCGGTTACGTCCGTATCTCCGCTTCGCAGCCCATGTGGTTCAAGAAAGCATTCTTCCGGCTCGTCGATTGGTTTGTCGTCGATAAATACCTGAAGCGCCCTATCAACGAGTTCCGCGCCAGCCTAGGTCTTGCTCCCGTCGACCGTATCTTTCACCAGTGGATACACTCGCCCGATCTCGTGCTGGCATTCTTTCCCGAATGGTTTGCTCCGCGCCAACCCGATTGGCCCGCGAATCTGCACTGCGTCGGTTTCGTCCTCTGGGACGCCGCCGGACATGCCCCTGTTCCGCCGGACGCCGAACGGTTCCTTGAACAAGGCGAGCCGCCTGTCATCTTCACCCCGGGTTCTGCCGCTTCCACCCTGCACCGCTTTTTCGAGCAATCCGTGAAAGCCCTTGAGGGAACATCGGTTCGCGCCATGATGGTCACCAACTTCCCCGAACAGCTTCCGCCCAACCTGCCGTCCAACATCCGCCAGTTCGGGTACCTTCCCTTCAGCGAAGTCTTGCCGCGCGCCGCGCTGCTGGTCCATCACGGCGGCATAGGCACCATCGCCCAGGCCATCAAGGCCGGCATTCCGCACCTCGTTGTTCCCAATGGGCACGATCAATTCGATAACGGCTGGCGTATCGAACAGCTTGGGCTCGGGGTGAGCATTCACGGGACTCGATACAAAGCAGAAAAAGTAAAAGCCGCGTTGCGGAAACTGCTGCACGACGAAGCATTGCGGAAGCGTTGCCGCGAGTACGCGGATCGCATCGACAGCGAAGCGTCCCTTAATCGTGCTTGCGACCTGGTCGAGCAACTGGCCGCGCGCAAGCTGTCCTGACTCCGCTACAATGTCCGCAATGCGTTCTGGTGCTACCAACGGTGTGAAAGTTCTTCTCTGTGCGCTCATGTTGTTGCTTTCGGCCAGCGCTTCGAAGAACAAGTCGTTCTCCCAGGAAAGCGCCATCTCGCTGGTGAAGCGCACCACGGCTTCCATGCTCGATCCAGCGTTGCCTCGACGAGCCTTCGCCGGATGGGTGGAGGAAAAGTTTCAGGACTGGCGCATCGATTGGGAGATGAACGACTGCAGCCAAATCGGGCGAGAAATCATCTTTGACGGCAAACGCGACATTCCCACCTGCGTCCAATTGAATCTCGCCGAACCCGGTCGCGAGAGATCAAGCTCCAGTACGAACGGTTTTCAGATCTTCTTCCTGGTGGGAACCCAGAACAAGGGACTGCTGTCCGTTCCGCTGTTCCGAACCGCTCTCCGGGTCGATGAAGATCGGTCCGAAGTCGTCACTCGCCTGAGCGAAGTCGAGCCCTGATATGGCAAATTCCTTCATCTTCAAGCCGCTGACACCCGAGCGCTGGCACGATTTCGAGATTCTCTTCGGCGACAACGGCGCATGCGGCGGATGCTGGTGCATGGCATGGCGCTGGCGCCACAAGGAGTTCGTCGCCAAGAAAGGCGCCGGAGCCAAGCGTGCATTCAAGCGCATCGTGAACGGCGCCGTTCCCCCGGGCCTGCTTGCCTATGCCGGAAAAGAAGCAGTCGGCTGGATCGCCATCAGCCCTCGCTCTGACTACACGCGTCTGGAAGGCTCGCGCGTCCTCGCGCCCATCGACGACCAGCCTGTCTGGTGCGTTCCGTGCTTCTTCATTCGTAAGGACTACCGCAATCAGGGACTCTCGACAGAACTTCTGAAGGCCGCTGCCGTGTTCGCTAAGAAGCACAAGGCAAAGATCGTCGAAGGCTATCCCTATGACGTCGACAAGAAGCTTCCGCCACCATTCGTCTGGACAGGCCTGCTTGGAACATTCAAGAAGGCCGGCTTCAAGGAAGTGGCGCGCCGCTCGCAACAGCGCCCGATCATGCGGATCAATCTTTAAAAAGAAAGACCGCCCGAAGGCGGTCTTAAATTGCACCGATTAAGGCTATGGTTTCTTGATGTACACCATGCCTTGATACGTTCCATTGGGATAGAGGCTTATGCTCGAAGTCTTAGTCAGGACGCTCGAGGTTAGGTCAACCCGATATGCCTGGAATGCGGGCGACGAGCCTTCATAACCGAGCACGTAAACACGGCTGCCGTCATCGTTTACAACGAAGTCCGGGAAGTTTGCCCTCTCGGTTTCGGCAACCTTGGTGGGAACTCCCGTCGTTGGATTGACGCTGTAGACCTTGATTCCGCCGCCATAGTCGCTCCAACCGATGAAGAGATACCCGTTCGTACTGCGCAGCCGGGTTGGTGGTTCGGCCAACTTTCCGCTTGCCAAACTGCTGGATAACGCTACCGTTCCATCCTGTCCGACGCTGTAGATCTCGAGCGAGTCGTTGTACGTCCCGAACTCCCATGCCGGGATGTAAAGGAACTTGCCCGTCGAGTCGAACGTCATGGTTTCGACCAGCCGTTTGGTGCTGTGTACGTCCTGCATTTCTGTCAGGGCCCCGGTGTTCGGATCGACTGAATATGTCCGCACGTGGAAGATGATGTTTTCCGCTCCATCGACCGTGTTGTAATCACGCGTGACAAAGTACAGCACCGTGCCGGCGGAGTTTAGTTTCATCCCCTCGCTCGTGAACCCTCCCGGATATGTATTCGGAATTGTTATCAACCGTGTGGATCCGGAAGTGAACTCAGCCGTTTCGGGGTTGACGTCCACTTTGTCGATGAACACCTCATAGTTCTCGCCATACTGGACCAGGTACACGAACTTGCCACTCGGATGAGGGGCTATGTTCGGTATGTTCGACGGAAAATCGATGGAGCCAGCTTTGGTTACCGAGCCTGTGTTCCGATTGACCAGGAAACTCGCCATGCGTGAAGGAAGCCCATACCTATACGAGACGAACATATGTCCCAAAGCATTCGAGACCACAAACTGAGGTTCATAGTTGTTCGGATCGGCAATGCTGTAAGAAGGGATTCCGGCGAATGAACCCGTGTCGTCCACCAAGACCGCGGAGAGCGGGTTATAGTTCCCAAACGAGAACAGGAACCCGTCGCTCGCTGCCTTCGGCGCATACGCCACGTCAGGAGTGGTTTCGGTCTTCCACAACAGGTTCGACTGCAACTTGCTTACATCGCCGCCTGTCGCATCCACCGAGTACACATTCAGCTTCCCATTGCTCGTTCCGGAATAAACAACTCCTCCGAGTGGGTGCACAGCCAACGTGACCGGCCACTCGCTGCTCTCTGCGAACGACTTCTTATACGTCAACGCCCCGGTAGTTGGGTTGTACTGATAACTGGATATGCTCGCGTCAGTTCCGCTCCACACCGACGCGTACATCCACTGGTTCACCGGATCAAACGCCATCGTCTTGCTTGCGGTGTTCTGCATGCTTCCGAAACTGGAAAGCGCTCCGGTATCGGCGGCGATGTCGTAGAACAGGATCTGCGAAATGTTGCCATCCTGCGCGAACAGGCGTGTGCCCGTTGAATCCACTGTCGCGTACTGTCCATACTTCCACGGAGCATACGGCGAACCCGTTACCTGCGTGAGCGCTCCCGTCGTTGCGTCGACCGAGTACGCATACATCACGTTTGCGCCATCGCCTCCGGAATCGCTTCCCACCACATACGCATACTTGCTATCCGGTGTGAACGCGATGTGGCTCACATCGCGGCCCGGCATCGTCACCGATGACTGCGATCCGCCAATCGTTCCGCTAAAGGCGTTGAACGCATACGTTTTGATCGTCGACTCGCACGCCATCGTCGTGCATTCCTGCGCTGTGTGCCCCGAGCCGTCGGCCACATACAACCGCTTCCCGTCGGGCGAGAAACTCAACTGCGTCGGACAAGGATTCTCCAGCGCGAAGGGCGAGCCCTGCACCCGATATGGAACCCCCGACAACGTATGGATCCGATACAGGCCCAAGAATCCCGTCGACGTCGAGTCGCATGTTACCGGCCGGTACAGGATCGCAAGAAATTCCTTGCTCGGATGCATGGCCAGGTGCACCTGCTTCTGACTCAACGAGATCAGTATGTCCAGCGGCGATACATTCATCACGATATTCAGCCTGCCGTCATCCTGGACCGTGAATATGTGCAGCGCATGATCGGTTGAGTTCTGCGCCATGGCATAAACGAACCCGCCGTAGTTCACCGTAACCGGCACCACGACGCCTACACCTGCCGTTCCGGTCTTGCCTCCGAAGGTCGCCGAGATGGTTGCATTCGTTCCGCCCGTCGCCGCCACGCCATAAGCTAGGCCCGCCGTTCCCGAGTATCCGATCTCCACCTTGCTCGTATCGGAGGACTCCCATGTCGCCTGCCCCGTCACATCCACCGCGTCGTCGTTGTTGTACCGTGCGGTCGCGGTGAACTGGAAGGTGCTCCCCACGTTCATCGTTTGCGTCGAAGGCGAAATTTCCACCTGCGTCACCGATGGTGCAATCACATCCAGCCCGGTGGAAATCGTCACCGACCCCAGCGACGCCGTGATCGTCACGTGTCCAGTAGACACCCCGGAAACCTGCATCGCCGGTCCCGTCACCTCCGACACCACAGTCGCTTTCGCATTGTCCGACGACTGCCACACGATATTCGCGAGTGCCGCAGGCGGTGCTGCGCTGCTATCGCTCATCGTTCCCGTCACCGTCATGTGGATCGACGTTCCCTGCACCACCGATGCATTCACCGGCGACATGCTCAGCGACTGCAGCACCGGAGCCGTCACCGTGATGCTCGCCGTTCCCGTCTTGCCGCCGAACTGCGCCGACACCGTGATGCTCGCCCCAGCCGCGACGCCGTTCACCAATCCCGCCGCCACGCTCACCTTTGTCGTATCGGCCGACGTCCACGTCGCCTGTGTCGTCACGTCCGCGCTGGTGTTGTTGGTGTATCGCGCGGTTGCCGTCAGTTGATGTGTCTGCCCCACGTTGATCTGCTGAGTCGCAGGCGCAACATCGACCTGTGTCACCTCCGGCGCCGTCACCGTAATCGTCACCGACGTGCTCACGCCCGCCGACGTCACCGTCAACGTCGTTGTTCCCTGGCCCACGCTCGTGACCAGTCCATTCGCGATGGTCGCCACCGCCGGGTTCGACGATGTCCACGTCACTCCGCTCAGCGGAGAACTCGTTTGGTTGTTGTAGTTTCCCAGCGCCGTCAGTTGCAGGGTTCGGCCCAGCACCACCGACGTCGATGGACTTTGAATACTTATCGATTGAAGAGTAGGAGTGCTAGGACCGTCACCACCACATCCCCACATCACGACCAGTCCCATAAGCACAGCAATACAACCGAGCCGCTTCACAGACATGAACCGCCTCCGGTAAATTGAACTTTTGACTGCTGTACAGAAGGGGAGTAGGCGCTAATTCTTGTCTTTCGTGTTGGTCTGCCGATGTGCTCCGGCGCACTAACGGCAGTGACAAGCCCAACCTTCGTCACCCCCGCCTTTTGTGCCCTTTTCCACCATCCCGGACGCTCTATTCCCATCATGGGCCGCTACGGCGTAATCTAGTAGTTCGCCCGAGGAGCCAATTTCATGTCCAACTGGATGTCCCGCCCTCTTTCGCAAGTTGATCCCGCCGTCGCCGCCGCCATCGACAACGAAGTCCGCCGCCAGCACGAAGGACTCGAGCTCATCGCTTCCGAAAATTTCGTCAGCGAAGCCGTGCTCGAAGCCATGGGTTCGGTCTTCACCAACAAGTACGCGGAAGGGTATCCCGGCAAGCGCTATTACGGCGGATGCGAGTTCACCGACGTCGTCGAGAACCTCGCCCGCGACCGCGCCAAGCAACTCTTCGGAGCCGAGCACGCCAACGTGCAGCCGCACTCCGGCTCCACGGCCAACATGGAAGCCTACGGCGCCGTGCTCAAGCCCGGAGACACCATCCTCGGCCTGAACCTCGCCCACGGCGGCCACCTCACCCACGGACACCACCTCAACTTTTCCGGCAAGACCTACAAGATCGTCCCCTACGGCGTAACCAAGGACACTGAAACCATCGACTACGACGAGCTTGAGCAGATCGCCGAGCGCGAGCGCCCCAAGCTGATCGTCGGCGGTGGCAGCGCCTATCCGCGCACCATCGACTTCGCCCGTATGCGCCAGATCGCCGACAAAGTCGGTGCCCTCTACATGGTCGACATGGCCCACTTCGCCGGACTCGTCGCCGGCGCCGCGCACCCCTCGCCCGTGCCGCACGCCCACATCGTCACCACCACCACGCACAAAACGCTGCGCGGCCCGCGCGCCGGCATGATCCTCTCCAAGCAGGAATTCGCCGCCGCCATCGACAAGGAAGTCTTCCCCGGCGACCAGGGCGGACCGCTCGTCCACATCGTCGCCGCCAAGGCCGTCTGCTTCCTCGAAGCCATGCAGCCCGAGTTCAAGGACTACGCCCGCCAGATCGTCGCCAACGCCAAGTCCCTCGCCGCCGTGCTCGCCGAAGAAGGCTTCCGCATCATCTCCGGAGGCACCGACACGCACCTTATGCTCGTCGACGTCTTCTCCGCCGGCATGCTCGGCAGCGAAGCCGAAAAGGCCCTCGGCGAAGCCGGCATCACCGTCAACAAGAACGCCATCCCCTTCGACACCAATCCGCCCATGAAGCCCAGCGGCATCCGCCTCGGCTCACCGGCCTGCACCACTCGCGGTATGAAGGAGGTTGAGTTCCGCCAGATCGGACACTGGATCGCCGACGCGCTCCGCCATCGTACCGAGCCCGATCGCCTCGCGCGCATCCGCCGCCAGGTCAACGAACTAGCCGACGCCTACCCGCTCTACCCCGAGCGCCGCGCCAAAGCACTGGCCGGTGTGTAGTAAAAGAGTTGGGTGGTGTGTAGGTGTCATCCTGAGGCGAAGCCGAAGGACCTATGCACTTGGCTGGAAGCAACCACAGATGTTCAGGACGGGTGCTGCGCTAATAACGATGTCATGCTGAGCCGCAGCCGAAGCACCTATGTATTTGAATTCGGCAGCTCTTTCCGCACCAGCGGCGGAAGGGGCTTCCCCCACTCTTCACTCAAGTCCTTCCACTCCGGGTTTTTCGACACGATTAACGCAATCTTCTTGATCCGCGTCCATCCCTTGATCTGCTTTTCTCTCCCGATCGCCAGCCCCGGCTCTGGCCACTGCTCGAAGTAAGCCAACCGGTCGACCTTGTACTTCGAGGCGAACCCCTTGTAGACATGGTTCTTGTGCTGCCAAACCCGCGCCTCGAGATTAGAGGTCATCCCGGTGTACAAAGTCTTCGAGCGGTTGGTCATGATGTAGACGTAATAAAACTTAGGACCCCGATACATGGTGGTTCGCTGCTCTCGGCATGACCTTACCGTCGCCCACCACGGACGGTCTGTGACGCACTTCACGCCAGCGTGATACCGATGTCATGCGGATGAGGACGCGCTCACACCGATTGTCATCCTGAGGCGAAGCCGAAGGACCCATGCACTTTGGCGTGCGCACAGCCCAGATGCTCACGCGAGCGGCTGTGCTCGCACCGATTGTCATCCTGAGGCGAAGCCGAAGGACCCATGCACTTTGGCGTGCGCACAGCCCAGATGCTCACGCGTGGCAATGTGCCCACACTGATTGTCATCCTGAGGCGAAGCCGAAGCACCCATGCACTTGGCGTGTGCACAGCACCGGTCCTCACGCGTGGCGATGTGCCCACACTGATTGTCATCCTGAGGCGAAGCCGAAGGACCCATGCACTTTGGCGTGCGCACAGCCCAGATGCTCACGCGTGGCAATGTGCCCACCCCGATGTCATCCTGAGGCGAAGCCGAAGGACCTATGCACTTGGCGTGCGCTCAGCACAGGTGTTCACGCTAAACGCTGTGCTCACACCGATCGTCATCCTGAGGCGAAGCCGAAGGACCTCTGTACTTCGCAGTAACCACAGGTGTTCAGGGCGAAACCCCTAGCCGTTTCTCCAGCGCCCCCAATATCCCCTCCCACCCCTTCCGTGT
>DATMXP010000048.1 GCA_035561515.1 Terriglobales bacterium
CGGGGTTTCCGGGGAGGAGATAGGTGTCGTGAATGCGCTGGTGGTGGTAGCAGAAGTCGTGCTTCAGCATGGCGGGCGAGCCGCAACGGTGTCCGTCGTCGATGAGGTGCTGGCACTGGCGTTGGTTCATGTTGGTTTCTCCTCGGTTAGTCCTTTTTGCTTTCGTTGTTCCTTTGTGTGGGCACAGAGGTCGGCGACCCTCCCCCGGTGGGGGAACGCAGAATCAATGATTTGCGTGAGGGGATCTCGAGACCGGTGATGCAAACAAAAGGGTTAAGTTAAAGAATCACAGAAATTGTCAGTTGTGAGTGAAAACAAAGCCAAGAGCCGTGGACAAGAGTTGTCCGCGCTCAACCACCTACATTTTTAGAGTAGCAAGTTGGCAGGGAGGATCATGCCAGTAGTTTGAAATTTATATTTGCCGTTAAATCAAGAACTTACGTCGAAATGGAGGCGTGGACCCCCTTGACATCAATTTTCCCGAAATGGAATGGCGATTGTGATGGATCGACAACAGTGGATTTTTTGGGCTATCTGCGGGTAACGGTCAACTCGACCAGGTGATCGGAGGCGCCACAGTACTCAACGATCTCTGGCGATATGTGCCGTAGTTTCGGCGAGATTAACGGCGTTTCAGGGCCTCGAGTTCGTCCATGGTGCGGGGCCAGTCGGATTTGAGTAGCCGGGAGAGGCTGCGGTCGGCGAGGAGTTTGCCCCCGGTCTGGCAACGAGGGCAGTAGTTGGTTTCGTTGTCGGCGTAACGAATGCGTTGGATCTTTTCTCCGCACCGCGGACAGGGTTGACCGTAGCGTCCGTGGACTGCCATCTCGGCACGAAATGCCGTGACTTTCTCCGGGAAGCCTTTGTCGGCCTCGGTGCGGAGGCGTGCAATCCACGCATTAAGCGTTTCGCGCGTGGCGCTAAACAGACGCTGCCATTCTTCGGATTTCAACTTCTGCGTCAGAGTGACGGGCGACAACTGGGCGGAGTGCAGTATCTCGTCTGAATAAGCGTTGCCGATGCCGCTTAGGATACGCGGATCGGTGAGTGCACGTTTAAGCGTGCGGTTTTCGAAGGCGAGTGCGGTGCGAAATGCGTCGAGGTCGGCGGTGAAGACGTCAATTCCCCCGGGATCCAGCGCGTTCAGGGACGCTTCGCCTTCAACCAGGTGGAGCGATGCGCGACGGCGTGTACCGGCTTCGGTGAGAACGAGAGAGCCGGTGGGGAAGTCGAAGGCGGCAAGGTTTTGGCGTCCGCCGAGTTTTGCTCCGAGGGAACGCCAGTGCAGGCGTCCGGCGATCATCAGGTGAAGGACGAGCCAGAGATCGCCGTCGAGCCCGATGACGATGCGCTTGCCTAGTCGACGAAGTTCGCGAACGGTGCGGCCTTCGGCGGATTCCAGCGGCGGGTCAACAGTGCGAAGCAGGAAAGGGCTGGCGAGTCGAACATGGTCGAGCTTCTGGCCAACGATACGCGACTGGAGCGCATAAGTGTAGGCGAGGATGTCGGGAAGCTCGGGCATGCGAAGAGTGTAATCGTGTAAATACCAATTAGGTAAGTGATACGCGGAGCTGTGAGCAGGCACGTATGTCGGCAACTAATGTCCGGTGACCCAAAGTAATTACGTGCACGCTTCGCACTGCTGCAAAATGCATCACGCCACTGCAATGTGCAGTTTTCGTTGTGATCTCAGAACGGGACCAGCATGTAAGTTCTTTGTAATCAATAGCTCAAAATCCTCAGACAATTGCCCCCGGCGTGCACTACCTAGTGGCGAAGACGTTCGGAGGCAATTATGTCGATACTATTTGTTCTTCTTACTTTCCTCGTAGTGATTACCGTCAGCTACTTCGTGCGCCATGGGCAACTGCCAGCGCAGGTGGCTGAAGTTCCGTCCGACGCACTGCCTGTTAGCCCTGTGATGATGAAAGAAGGCGCTTTCGAAATGCCGAAGGGCTTCTGCTTTCATCCGGGACACACCTGGGTTTATGACGAAGGCCGTCAGAACGCACGCATTGGCCTGGACAGCTTTGCCGGAAAGGTTTTCGGCAAGATCGACCGCATTGAAGTCGCAAACCTGAATCGCTGGGTGCGTCAGGGACAGAAGGTGTGCACGATCAGCAGTGGGGGATCGACCGCGGAGATTCTGTCTCCGGTGGAAGGCGTAGTGGTGTCGGTAAACCATGAAGTGCTGAAGGACCCGGGCCTGATCCAGAAGGATCCGTACAAAGAAGGCTGGGTGTGCGTGATCAAGGCACCGGACCTGGAGATCAACACGAAGAACCTGTTGCAGGGCGGAATGATTGGCATGTGGATGCAGAACTCGCTGAAGCGGCTGCAGGCATATGCGGCCCCTCTCGGTGCGGCCGCAGCGGACGGTGGTCTCCCCGTTGACGGCCTGCTCGCGCACCTCGACCCGAATGCTCGGCGCGAAATGATTCGCGAATTCTTCTTGAATTAGCAGAGCGAAGGGACCTGGGAGATGACAATGGCCACGAATAAGAAAGCCCTGCTGATCGATATCACGAAATGCATTGGATGCCAGGCCTGCGCCGGCGCCTGCAAAGAGGCGCATGGGGTAACCGGGGATCCGGAACCGAAACTCAGTGAAACGGCGTTAACCGTGGTGCAGGACAAGAACGGGAAGTTCGTCCGCAAGCAGTGCCTGCATTGCGAACAGCCGGCTTGTGGATCGGCGTGCCTGGTTGGCGCGATCACGAAGACCGCTGCTGGTCCGGTGGTTTACGACAAGAGCAAGTGCGTGGGATGCCGATACTGCATGATCGCGTGTCCGCATAGCGTGCCGCGGTACGAATGGTCGAAGCTGGCGCCGTATATGAAAAAGTGCGACATGTGCTACGACAAGCGCGTGTCGAAGGGCCAACCGACAGCATGCGCGGAAGCATGTCCGGTGGGCGCAACAATCTTCGGCGATCGCGACGAGATGCTGAGGGAAGCTCGCCGTCGCATCCTCGACGACCCGAAATACGTGCCGCATATCTATGGCGAACGCGAGTATGGCGGCGCCTCGATGCTGTTCCTTTCCGACGTGGAATTCGAGAAGCTTGGCTTCATGATTCCGCCGACAGAAGCGCCGTTGCCAGAAGTATCGAAGGCGGCGCTCGATGAGGCACCGATGGTGGTGCTGGTCGGCGGCACTATGCTGGCTGGGCTGTATTGGATCACCAATCGTCGCCGCGAAGTGCTGCTGGCGGAGGCGCAGAAGAAAACGTTGAAGTTCCCGGTTGGGGACGAGGAGGAGAGGAGCTAGCCATGCCGGAAACTAAAACGAAGAAACCGATCATAACTGTCTGGCGCGTGATTCTGGGCGTGATCTTCCTGGCGGGCGCATACGCAACGTACCTGAGGTTCGTAGTCGGATGGAGCGCCGCTACGAACCTCAGCGATGCGCAGCCGTGGGGCATGTGGGTCGGCGTGGCAACACTGTGCGGAGTTGGACTTTCCGCCGGTGGGTTCGCGACGGCCGCTGCCGTGTATCTGCTGGGGATGGAGCGGTATCGTCCCATCGCACGGGCCGCCGTCCTGGTGGCGTTTCTTGGATATGTATCGGTGTGTGTCGGATATGCCTACGAGCTCGGACTGCCCTGGCTGTTCTGGCACGCGCTCATTTACTGGAACCCCAAATCGGTCCTCTTCGATGTGATGTTCTGCATCCTGGCGTACACGACGGTGCTGACGATTGAAGTATCGCCGGCAATCGTGGAGAGACTGCCGTTCAACGGGTTCAAGAAAACGTATATGCACTGGCATCACAGGCTCGCCACGGCAGTGGTCTTGGCAGGCGTGTTGTTGTCGTCGATGCACCAGTCGTACCTGGGCGGCTTGTTCCTCATCTTTCGGGACAAGATGTATCCGCTGTGGTACACGCCGGCGCTGACGACGATGTTCTACCTGTCGGCAATCCCGGCTGGCCTGGCGATGGTGATCATTACGCTCTACCTTTGCAATCGCTCGCTTGGCACGAAAGTGGATCCGAAGATACTGAAGGAAGTGGCGTGGGTGATTTCTCCGATGCTGATCCTGTATTTCGTGTGGCGGATGGTTGACCTGGTAAAGCATGGCGGTGGTCCGTATTTGTTCAAACCGACCAGCGAAGCAGCGTACTTCTGGCTAGAGATGGCGCTGTTCGTTTTCCTGCCGGTGTTCATGCTGAATAACCGGTGGGTGATGAACCGTCCGGAAGGCGTTTACTGGTCAAGCGCGGTGGTGATCGCGGGATTTATCACGAACCGCGTGAACGTTTCGATCAACGCCCTGGAACGCGCAACGCAGGCTAATTACATACCGAAGTGGCCGGAGATGGCCGTGACGGTAATGCTGGTTACGTGCGCGATCCTGGCCTTCCGCTATGCCGTGATTTATCTGGACATTCTGCCGAAGAAAGCGAAAAGCACGCGTAAGTGGCTGGCGAATGCCGGAGTGGCGGCTAACGCGTAGTTCGAAGTGTAGAGGAGCGCCTGGCCAACCAGCCGGGCGTTACGAGGCGGAGGGCCGTTAGGGGGCCACTCCGCCTGTCTTGCAAGGGGAAGGCAATGACTATCGCGGAAATCGAATCGACTCCGGAATTACTGGTTGCGCAGGAACTCGAAGAAGCCGCGCGGTTCCTGGACGTGGAGCCGTGGATCGTGCAGCGATTGCATCAGCCGGAGAGGGAAGTCCATCTGAATCTGCAGATCAAAGGAGACGATGGGCGTCCTTTGATGCTGAAGGCGGTCAGGGTCCAGCATTCATCCGTACGTGGGCCGTCCATGGGTCCGATAATTTTCTCGAAAACGATGAGCGTGGCGGATGTCCGTGCGCTCGCAATGCGGCTGACATGGCGCTGGGCGTTGTGGGAGATGCCATTCGGAGGAGCGGCGGGGATGGTCAGCGCGGATGTGAATGACCTGTCGGAGAGTGAGCTGAAGTCGGTCGTTGCGGCGTATGTGCAGGCTTTGCGCGGGACGATTGGATATGACGCAGATGTACTGACACCGAGCGAGACATTGCCGTCGCAAGTGATGGCATGGGCGCTGGCAGCGATGGGGACGCATCGTGGGGCAATGGCGAGTGTGACTGGCAAGCCGTCGGCACTGCAGGGAATTGGAAGACATGAGATTGCCGGTAAGTTCGTCCGCGATTTGATTCGAACCGCTCTGCGCGACCAAGGCGAGGATTTAATTGGAAAAAAGGTAGTGGTGGTCGGGTTCGATGCGCAGGCACAGGCGGTCGCAGCCGAATTGCAGATGGCTGGGGCAAACGTGATCGCGGTGGCGGATTCTTCGGGCGCGGTACTGCGTCATGCCGGCCTAAATGTGGAGATGCTGCGCAATCACGTGGCGAAAGAGGGTGTGGTGTTCGGGTTCAACGAAGGCGACTCCGTCACGTTTGATGCCATGGTGAAAGATGCATGCGATGTGTTGATCCTGGCGGATGGTGAAGAACTGGTATTGCGGCCGAATACTCGCTGGGTGGTTGAGGAGCGCGGGATCATGTCGACGGAAAATGCCGGCCATGCCGCGGTAATCCCGCATGTGCTGGCGGGTTTTGGAACCGGATTCGCAGACTTTCTAGAGTGGCGGAAGTCGGCATGTGGCACGTTGACGGATCTGGACACAGTGCGTGAGATGAGGGCGCATGTGAGGCATACGTGGAAGGAAGTGAACACCTATGCGCGCGCTCAGCAGATGTCGTGGAAGGACGCTGCCGTAATCATCGGTATGGGCCGAGTTGCAAATGCAATGAGAAGTTTGTAACGACCTCCTGAAGACTGAAGCCGCAGCTCGATGGCTGCGGCTCTTTTTCTTGGCAAGGACTCTACACGTTCGCCATGCCGGCCAGCACTCCTCGCATGTAGGCAAAACTGGCAATTACGCCGGGCATGGGATCGTCGGCGTGGACTTCGTATTCAAGATCGACGAAGCCCTGGTACCTGGCGGCAATCAGCGCTTCGAAGATCTGCTTGACCGGTATTTTGCCGTCGCCGACTGCGACCTGGCTGTCCTTGTTGTGGAAGTCGGTGAGGTCCTTCATGTGGACGTTGAACAGCCGAGGGCCGACCTTATGGATGGCTTCGATAACATCGGTGCCTGCGCGCACGGTGTGGCCGACGTCGATGCAGCACCCAATTCGCGGGTCCATGGATTGGATGTCTTTGAGGATATCGAGCGGTGAAGGCCAGAGCTTGTCTTCCGGTCCGTGATTGTGGATGGCGATGCGAATGTCGTATTGCTTCGCGAATCGCTCAATGCGTGGCAGCGTCTGTGGTGTGGGATCGCCTGCAACGATGACGTTGATGCCGGCTCGTTTGCAGTAGTCGAATTTGCCGCGGATGTCGTCATCGTCGTCTTTTGGGAAATAAATAGCTCCCGCCGCATGGAGCTTGATGCCAGCGGCAGCATAGTCGGCGAGCGCCGCCTGTTGTGCCTGCGGATCCATCGGCAGATGATCTTTTACGTCCTTGGCATTCATCTCGAGCACGTTGAGCTGCTTCATAAAAGAGATCAACTGAGCACGGTTGAAGTTGCGGAACGTGTAGGTGGCGAGCCCAAGACGGATGGGAGTGTCTGATCGTTTTGACGTTTGGGCGAACGAGCCGTGCGGGAGAGCCGTAGCGCCTGCCACGAGGACCCCGGTTCGGATGAAGTCACGACGCGTGTGAGTGGAGATTCTAGACATGGAGTTCCCATCCTTTCTCGTACTGGCGTGACCACATCTTCATAGCTTCGGCGTCATTCTTTATGTGCCCATTAGCAGGATCAAGATGCAGGTCGCGCTGCATCTTCCACGCGATGTTCGAAAGCTGCAACATGGTGACGGGAATGTTTCCGTCGGAGATCGGCGAACGGAGGTTTTCGCCATGGCGGATGGCGGCGATGAGGTTCGCGAAGTGCGCGTCGGTCATGGAGTCGCTGCCGAGGACGTCGGACGAGGATGTTCGCTTGCCGGTCTTGAACTCATCCGTTTTGGTGCCCTTCAGGTCGTAGACCTCGTAACCATCGCGATCGACGACCACCGTGCCGGTTGTGCCCATGACAGCGACGCCGCGATCGCGTCCATAGACTTTCATACCCTGGCAACTACGGCCTTCCCAGGTGATCGTTTTGTCGTCGTAGTCGAAACTGGTGTCGAGAGTGTCGTAGAACTGCCAGTCGTCTTTGAAGTGGTATCGGCCACCGGAGGCGGTGATACGCTTCGGATAGTCCACGCCCAGCGCCCAGCGGCTTAGGTCGACTTCGTGGGTTCCATTGTTGAGTGTCTCGCCGGTGCCGTAATCCCAAAACCAGTGCCAGTTGTAAGGATGCAAGTTGTCCTTGTACGGGCGACGCGGAGCCGGGCCTTGCCAGAGCTCCCAATCGAGTGTCTGCGGCACAGGGACTTCTTTGCCGATGCCGATTGATTTCCGCGTGTTTGCGTACCACGCTTTCGCGAAGTAAGCACGTCCGATGACTCCGTCATGAATTTTCTGAATGATCTCAATGGTGTGCGGCGACGAGCGCTGCTGGTTTCCCATCTGCACAAGCTTGCCGTACTTCTTCTGCGCTTCGACGAGCATGGCGCCTTCGGCAGGGTTGTGACTGCACGGCTTTTCGACATAAACGTGCTTGCCTGCCTGTAGTCCCGCGATCGCCATCGGAGCATGCCAGTGCTCGGGGGTGGCAATGGTGATGACGTCGACGTCTTTGAGCGCGAGGATGTGGCGGAAGTCTTTTTCCGTCGCGGGTGCTTCGCCCGTTTCCTGCTGCGTGCGATCGGCAAACTTCTTCAGGATGTTGGAGTCGACGTCGCAGACGTGCGAGATGCGTGCGTTGCTGCGGTTTGCCTTGATGGAAGCAAGGTGAGCATATCCGCGTCCGTTCAGGCCGATGATGGCGAAGTTGAGTCGGTCATTGGAACCGAGAATCTGTGCGTAAGACTTCGCGGTCGTTGCTATGGCAAGTCCGGCCGTTCCAGCCGCCATGGAATTCAGAAACTCACGTCGAGTAGGCATGACTCCCTCGCAGCGGCGTTATGCCGCGATAGCTGCGCAGACACTATAGATGGGGTTCGGCGTGAGACGCTAGGACCGTTATAAAAGCAAAAGCCACAGCGCGTGGCTGTGGCAGATTTATGAGAGCTTTTCGTTAGCTTCCGACGAGGCGCTCGAGAGCCATCTTGTTGTGGACCATCAGTGTGGAACCCTTCAATGTCGCGAGCTTCTTCTTGCGGAACTCGGCTAAGAGGCGCGTAACAGTTTCGCGCGAGGTGCCGATGATCTGGGCAATTTCTTCATGGGTGAGGCCCATCTTGGCGCGAATGCCTTCTTTTGTGTTTTCGCCATCTTGCGAGAGTTCAAGTAGGAAGCGCGCCAGCTTTTCGCCGGCGGAGTGCGAAAGTCCGAGAGATCGGATCAGGTCGTACGCGCTATGGCAGTTGTCGCTGAGGTGCTGTGCGGCTTGAAGACAGGCGCTGCCATGCTCCTGAAGAAACTTCAGGAAATCTTCTCGCTTTACGAAGTTCACCTGGCAGGGCTGAATGGTCTCGGCGGTCAGTTCGTAGTTGATGCCGGAAACGCAGGCATGCAGTCCGAGGACTTCACCCGGTTCTGCGATTTTCAGGATAAGCGTTTTGCCTTCCGCGGAATTGACTGAGAGCTTTACGCGACCCTTACACAGCATGTAGATGCCGCGTGGAGGCTGGCCTTCAACAAAGAGAACTGCGCCACGAGGATAAGCGGTAGGGAACTTGATGCGCTCAAACGCTTCTAGAGCACTGGAGGGCAACGCGCAGAAAAAGTTGTCAGAACGAAGTTTGCAGATCAGACAGTTTTCGACGAGTTGCAGACCGTAAGGAGAACCCACAGGTCCCCTCCTTTCCATGGCGCGACCCACGTTGAATCGGCCGGTAGCCAGAACACAGTTGACATGGGGATGCGCAACTCCAGAATAGCACGCTGTTCAAGACCACGCACTCCCTTATTTGTATCTGATGATGCAAAGGTACAACGGATTCAATAGTTTAGGGCCATACCCGCCGCAGGAGTTAAGGCTTATCACGGAGTTTTCCATGTACGAACATCGGTGACGTACATCACCGAAGCCCCGAGGCTGATTGAGCCATTCTACGCTTCGATGGCACCGGGTGGGGATCCCGGAATTTACATTAAATTCACAGGGCGAATTAATGAGTACACGTATATTGTGCGTGCACGACGGCGAAGATGAACTCCAACAGTTGCGTGGGACACTGGAGGAGGCGGGGTACGAGGTAGTTTCAGCGCTGACCGGTCATGAAGCTCTTCACATTCTGCGTTCAGTAAATGTACAGGGCGTGGTGCTTGATTACGATGCGACGGCCCCGGGCGGTGTCTCGCTGCGAAATCGCATACAGCATGTCTGTCCGGATCTTCCGCTGCTCATGATCTCGAGTGTTGATGATGTGCCGATAGGCGCGCTACGTCATTACCTGGATAACCCTGCATCACCGGAAGCGTTGTGCAGCCTTAACTGATTCGACAGCCTCCGCGACGCACTGCGAAGAAAGTGAGTGTCTGTTATATTTTCAGCGCTCATGAAAACTCACTGCATGCGTCGCAACCACGCTTTCCTGCTTCTTTTCTTGCTGCTCAGCACGGTGATCGCCTTTGGCTGGGGCGATGAAGGCCACAAACTCATTAACCGAACCGCCGCGAATGCTGTTCCGGCGGACATGCCGGCTTTCTTCAAGGCAGGCACCGAAATCATTGTGTATAACGGCCCTGAGCCCGATCGCTGGCGCGAGAAAGAACTGGAACCAAGCTTGAAATGGTCGCAGGAACCGGATCATTACATCGACCTGGAGCGGGTTTCGGATATCGGGCAATTTCCCCTGAGCCGTTATGAGTTCATCCGGTGGGCCTATGCAAAACGCGTTCGCACGTTGAACAATGCTGACGATTTTCTGCCGGAGAAGATCGGGTTTCAGCCTTGGATAACCGCGGAGATCTACGGACGGCTGAAGGTAGCATTCCGTCAATATCGCATTTTGAAAGCGGCGGGCAAGCCGACGGCTCCGGCGGAGCATGATGCTCTGTTCTACGCCGGATGGCTGGGTCACTACGTGGCGGATGGGGCCAATCCGCTGCATACGACAGTGCAACACAATGGATGGACCGGTGATAATCCGAACGGATACACGACGGAGAAGATCCATTGGCCCATTGAGTCGGACTTCGTGAATAAGAACCTGGCGAAGATCGACCCGGCGGGAATGGTGAAGGCTCCGTCGAAGTTAGCGGATCCATTCAACGATTACATCATCTATCTGAAGAGTTCGTTTACGCTGGTGGAACCGTTGTACCAGATCGAAAAGCGCGGTGGCTTCAACGAAAGTGGTTCGGATGAGGCACGCGAGTTTTTCCGAAAGCAGTTTGCGGCCGGCAGCCAGATGCTGCTGAACTTGTGGTACACGGCATGGGTCGACAGCGAGAAGATGCCGGAACCGTACAGGCCGGCACCGCCAAAACCCGCAGACCCTGCGAAGAAGTGATATGAAATACGCCCGCATAGCGCTTGTGTTTCTGCTGATCTCTTCAGCATTCGCGCAGCGGGCGTCGTTTCCTTCGGGAGAAGAGCGCGTCTTCTCGCCCGACAAGAAACTCTGGATCCGAGACAGTGGCGGCATCCTGACGCTGGAGACCGACCACAAGAAACACAGAGTCCTGCGATACTCGCGGACCGTCGACGTTTTGTGGGCTCCGGGTTCCGACTACCTGGCTGTGAATGATTGGGCAACGAGTAACACTGCTGAGCCGCTGCTGATCTCGGTTGCAAACCCAGATAAGCCGGTGAACTTGTACGAAAAGTTGCGTGCCGAGCTCGATAAGGATGGACAGGCGGAGCTTCTCAAGAACAATGACCACGTGTATTTCGTTGCCGTGCGGTGGGTGGGGCCCAAGACTGTACTTCTGAATCTGTTCGGGCACGGAGATCCAAAAGCGCCACGCGGATTTTCCCGTTTCTATCGGTACACAGTTGGAACTGGATTCTCGCGGCAGAAATAGGATGCGTCCTGGTTCGGACGCATCCATGATCATTGTTATCCCACTATCCTTCCTCTGCACTCTCCAAAGCCGATGTGTGCTGCGCCGTTGCGTTCGCAGTAGCCGCGCAGGATGACTTCGTCGCCATCTTCAAGGAAGCTGCGTTTCTCGCCTGACGGAAGTTGAATCGGTTCCTTGCCGCCCCAAGTCATTTCCAGCAGACATCCGCGTGATTGTTTTTCTGGGCCGGAGACAGTCCCGCTGGCGAGCAGATCGCCGGGTTGCAGATTACATCCGTTGGAAGCGTGGTGAGTGATGAGTTGTGCGACCGTCCAGTACATGTGGCGGAAGTTGCCGCGACTTATGGAATGCGCAGCGATGTTCCGGTCGCGCATCTGCTTTGAGGTGATGAGTACTTCGAGATTCAGATCGATGCCACCGTACCTCTGATCTGCCTCGCTGGTCAGATAGGGAAGGGGCGCGGGATCATCGTCCGCACGCTTGAACGCCGGTATGCGGTACGGCGCAAGGGCTTCCATGGTGACCACCCACGGCGAAATCGTGGTGGCAAAGTTCTTGGCGAGGAATGGGCCAAGGGGTTGGTATTCCCAAGCTTGCACGTCGCGGGCGGACCAGTCGTTGACGAGACAGAGTCCGAAGGCGTGATCTTCGGCTTCGTTGATGCTGACGCTGCTGCCGAGTTCATTTCCGCCGCCAATGAAAACGCCGACTTCCAACTCGTAGTCGAGACGTTTGCTGGGACCGAATATGGGCTTATCTGCGTCGGGTGGTTTGAGTTGTCCGGTGGGACGCTTTACGTGAGTGCCGCTTGGCACGATGGATGATGCACGTCCGTGATATCCGATGGGAACCCATTTGTAATTCGGAAGCAGCGGATTGTCGGGCCGGAACATGCTGCCGACGTTGGTGGCATGAAAGATGGAGGCGTAGAAGTCGGTATAGTCGCCAACAACGGCGGGGACAAGCATCTGCACCTCGGATTGCGCCACGAGGTGCTGCTCAGTCTTCTCGCGATCCTCGGCGCCTTCTTTGAGCAGGTTGAAGACGGAGCGTCGGAGTGCGCTCCAGCGCTGGCGGCCCAGGGCCATCAGCAGGTTGAGCGGTTCGTCCATTAAAGCTTCGTTGGTGATCTCGTCGATGCCGGGAATGCAGTTTTCTTCGGCAGCCGTGGTCAGGTTCAAGATCTGGTCTCCGATCGCAACACCAATGCAGGTGAGAGCTTTGCCGCGGTCGAAAACGCCAAGAGGAAGGTTCTGGATGGGGAAGTCGGTCCCCGGTGTATTCGCCGATTTGACCCAGGAGCGCGCCGCGGGGTCGTGCGTTTCGTTGAGAGAGTAGGTCATAGGAGTTTCAGTTCACGCAAATCAGAGAGCGGTTCTTCGAAAGAACAGGAGCCGAAGGAGATGGCGAAAGTTTGCCGGACCTGACGGATGTGCGAGATGGGCGTTTCGATACCGGCCACGCCGAAGGGATGTCGCGGATCGCCGACTGACCCTGAATTGGCGGGAATCTGGCCAGGCTCGCCGGCCGCAGAAATGGATGCCATCTCGTCGGTGAATCGCAGCTCCGGGTTCGGACAGTCGAGGATCATCTTGAGCATCTGAAGCCGATTGCGTTCCGGGTCGGGCAACTTTGGAAGAGATCTTGTGGCGGCGATGGCTGCCAAGAAAATATTAAGAAAGCCGTGCATGGTTCCAGTTGGCGCATCGGGTGCATACGTCAACGGCCGGACGCAGCGAAGCGGATGATGAAGGCCCGCCGTCGCCTTGAATGGAACTTTGTAGTTGGCGCACGCCATGATGAACCGCGCAACACTCTCTGACGAGGGTAGGGCATCCGCGGTGAGCCCGCCAGTACGAATCTTTGCGCGGGAGCCAACGCTAGCGATGGCGGGGAGGATCTCCGAAGCGAGTTCCGGGACGAACTCGAAGTACGCGGTGATTGAGGATGGAATGCTGCGGCTCAACGAGATGACCTCGTCGGCAGAGGATACTCTCAGCTCGAGGGTGTCGACTTCTGCTCGCCACTGGTTGCGCTTGTTGAACTGTTCGATCTCATTGAGCTCGCGACCGGGATCGGGTCCGATGAGTGCGCTGATCGCCCACGGTTCCGGAGTGTCGAGATATGCAAACGCGGATTCGAACTCGGGGAAGCGAGACACCGGGACGATGAAGCGTGCAAGCGCCCAAGCGTCGGGCCCGGCGAGATAGCGCGCGTAGTTCTGGACGGCATCCTTCATCGGCAGACCGGCGGGTGGAAAAAGGCCGGCGTAGTCGATGAGGTCGGACATCAGCGCTTTCAGTGATGCCGGAATCGTGCTCACGTTATCCCTTGAAGTTCTTCTTCAGTCCCTGCCAGCACTCGAAGTAGTCGTGCTGAAGTTCGGCGGTGTCCATGGCGTACTTTGTGGGACGGCAGATGAATCGCGTCTCAAACATGAAGGCCAGTGTGTCTGTGAGCTTTTGCGGCTTAAGGTCGGCAGTTGAGGCCTTGGCGTACGTATCTGCGTCAGGTCCGTGACCGGACATGCAGTTGTGCAGGCTGGCACCACCGGGGACAAAGCCTTCCGCCTTGGCGTCGTACTCGCCGAAGATGAGGCCCATGAACTCGTTCATGAAGTTGCGATGGAACCACGGCGGACGAAAAGTGTGCTCGGCGACCATCCAGCGTGGCGGGAAGATGACGAAATCGCAATTGGCCGTGCCGGCAATCTCCGACGGCGAAGTGAGCACGGTGTAAATCGACGGATCGGGGTGGTCGAAACTGACGGTGTTGATGCAGTTGAAGCGCGAGAGATCGTACTTGTAAGGCGCGTAATTGCCATGCCAGGCGACGACGTTTAACGGCGAGTGATTGTACTGGGCTTCCCAGAGGCGTCCCATGAACTTGGCTACGACACGGAAGTCGCAATCGCGGTCTTCGAAGGCGGCGGTGGGCGTCTGGAAGTCGCGCGGGTTCGCGAGTCCGTTGGCACCAATCGGACCAAGATCGGGGAGCCGGAAAAGGCCGCCGTAGTTTTCGCAGACGTAGCCGCGCGCCTGTTTTTCGAGCAGTTCGACGCGGAACTTGATGCCGCGCTGTATCACGCAGATTTCGCCGGGCTTTAAGCCGATGCGTCCGAACTCAGTGTGGATTAGCAGCTCGCCCATCTGCGGCACGATGAGCAGTTCGCCATCGGCGTTGTAGAAGGCACGGTCCACCATGCTTTTGTTCGCGACATAGATATGAATGGCGACACCCGATTGCATGGAAGCGTCGCCGTTCCCAGCAATGGTGATGAGGCCGTCCACGAAATCGGTGGCTTCGCTGGGGATGGCGATGGGATTCCAGCGAAGTTGATTGGGAGGCGTTGGGACTTCGTCGAAGGGCGTGGAACGCAGCAGCCTCTGCGGAAGAGGCGTGTAAGGCTTGTGCATCACGGAAGGACGAACGCGATAGGCCCACGTACGACGGTTTGAAACGCGCGGCGCTGTAAACGGAGTGCCGCTGAGCTGTTCGGCGTAAAGTCCAAGTGGCGCCTGCTGGGGGGAGTTTTGTCCGACCGGCAGTGCGCCGGGAATCGCTTCGCTGGCGAATTCATTGCCGAAACCGGAGTGATACTGCAACGGCTCAGTCTTTGTTGTTGGCTTGGTGGTCGCCATTGTTTGCCTTTCTTATAGATTGCCGCGACGGGCCTGCTCCAACTCAATCGCTTCGAACAGTGCTTTGAAGTTCCCCTTGCCAAAGCCGCGGCTGCCCTTGCGCTGGATGATCTCGAAGAACACTGTAGGGCGGTCTTCCACTGGCTTTGAGAAGATCTGGAGCAGGTAGCCTTCCTGGTCGCGGTCAACAAGGATGCCCAACCGCTTGATTTCTTCCAACGGCTCGTCGAGTTTGCCGACGCGGTCGGTGAGGATTTCGTAGTAGGAATCGGGTACGCGCAGGAATTCGACACCGTTTTGCTGCAGACGATCGACGGTGTAAAGGACGTCCTTCACCTGTAGCGCGACGTGTTGAACGCCGGGGCCGCAATAGGCTTCGAGATATTCGTCGATTTGAGATTTGCGGCGTCCGGGAGCGGGCTCATTGATGGGGAACTTCACCGAATACGAGTCGTCGGACATGACGATCGACATAAGCGCCGAGTACTCGGTCGAAATGTCCTTGTCGTCGAAACTGATGTAGCGATGGAAGCCGAAGACGTTGTGGTAGAAGTCCGCCCAGTGATTCATCTTTCCGAGATCGACGTTACCGACCATGTGGTCCACGCGCAGGATGCCGGTATCGCGCTCTTCAATCACCGCCTCGCTGAATCCCGGGAGGAACGGGCCATCGTAGTCTTTATAGGAAATGAGCGAGTGGATGGTGTCGCCGTAAGTATGTACAGCAGCGTGGCGCACGGTACCGTGGTCGTCCTTCAGATCGTGCGGTTCGATGAATGGCTTGGCTCCGCGCCGGACAGCTTCTTCGAAAGCGAAGTCGGCGTCGGCCACTTCAAGCGCGATATCGCGAACACCATCTCCGTGGAGCTTGATGTGATCGGCCGCCGGGTGGTTACAGCTTAGCGGCGTGCTCAACACGAAGTTGGTCTTATGCTGCGACAGGGCATACGACGCCATCTGGCGATTGCCGGTTTCAAGCCCGGAGTACGCAACCTGCGAAAAGCCGAACGCCTTGCGATAGTAGTAAGCGGCCTGCTTGGCGTTTCCCACCCAGAATTCAACGTGGTGAACTCTCTTCAGCTTAAGAGGGTTTTCCATTTCCTCACATCTCCCGGCGGCTATTTTATATGCTCGCTAGATAAGATGCGTTTTCGCCATGAGTTCGCAAGCTCAGGCACTGCCAATCAGGATTCCAGTGATGAAAACGAGCACCCCTCCGACGATGACCTGGAAAGCGGCGGAAAGGATGGGAGTGTCCATATAGCGTTTTCGTATCCACGTGATGATGGCCAACTCTGCGACCACCACGATCACAGCGGCAATAAAAGCGGCGTGGAAGTTGGGAATAAGGAACGGAACGGTGTGCCCAATCCCGCCCAGAGTGGTCATTAGGCCGCAGATAACGCCACGAATCCACGGATGGCCACGTCCGGTGAGAGCGCCATCGTCGGAAAGCGCCTCGGCGAAGCCCATACTGATACCCGCTCCCACAGATGCGGCGAGGCCTACGATAAGGGCATCATGGCTGTTCCGGGTGGCAAAGGCAGCCGCGAACACGGGGGCCAGGGTGGAGACGGAGCCGTCCATAAGACCGGCAAGTCCGGGTTGGACGACTTGGAGTACAAACAGGCGCCGATTAGCTTCGTCTTCTTTGGCCTTAACGTCGGGACGCAGCTTTTCCGCCTCAAGTTCTTCGGCGCTACGCTCGTGGTGACGCTCTTCCTGGGCAAGGTCGTCGAGCAACTGCCGGACGCTAGCGTCCTTGGCGCGGGCTGCGGCACGTTCATAGAAGCGGCGGGCTTCCACTTCCATGGCCGCAGCCGTGTTACGGACCGTATCGATTCCAAGCGGGCGCACCAGCCAGACCGGACGCCGGTGGATAAAGCCCTTTACGTCCTGCCGACGAATGAGGGGAATGTGCTCGCCGAACTTTTGCTGGTGGAGTTCAATTAGCCGCCGGCGATGGCCGGACTCTTCCTTGCGCATTTCCTCAAAGACATCGGCGGAGGCAGGGAATTCCTGCCGAAGGCCGTCGGCAAAGTCGGCGTATACGCGTTCGTCCTCTTCTTCCAGCGAGATGGCCAGGGCGAGTATTTCGCGTTCGGTAAGGCTGTCGAAGTTCCTCATAGAGTGGAGACCTGAGTGCGAAATACCTTACACGGTGAGTTGACCGAAGGCGAGTGCAACTGTCATTGACGCGGGCATCGCGAATGGATAGGCTGCGCAGTTATGGCGACATTGGCCCAAACGGAACCTTCTATAGTCGCGCCGAAAATTACCTCAACGCGGTTGCTATCACTGGATGTCTTTCGCGGCATCACCATCGCCTCCATGATCCTGGTGAATGATGCCGGCGACTGGGGACATATCTACTGGCCTCTGGGGCATGCACCGTGGCACGGCTGGACGCCGACCGACCTGATCTTCCCATTCTTCCTGTTCATTGTCGGGGTTTCGATGGTTTTGTCGTTCAACTCGCGGCGGGCGCGAGGCGCTACGCGGGGTGAACTGATGCTGCACTCGCTAAAGCGGGCTGCAATCATTTTTGGACTGGGCCTGTTTCTTGCGCTGTATCCGCGATTCGATTTCAGCATCGTGCGCATACCAGGCGTGTTGCAGCGAATTGCGGTGGTGTACCTGCTTGCATCGGCTATTGTGTTGTATTTTGGGCGGAAAACGCGGATGGCGATCACCGCAGTGCTGCTGCTCGGATACTGGGCGGCGATGATGCTTATTCCGGTGCCCGGATACGGAGCAGGCGTGCTTTCGGCCGATGGGAGCCTGGCCAGCTATGTAGATCGTCTGCTGCTCTACAACCATTTGTACGTGTCGCACCGGTTCGATCCGGAAGGAATCTTGAGTACCTTCCCGGCGATCGCGACGTGTCTCTTTGGCGTCTTTACAGGCGAGTGGATTCGCGGCAAGGAACCGAAGCAACTTGTGCGCGGATTGCTGATTGGGGCTGTAGTCGGGTTGGCCCTTGGGAAAATCTGGAACATCTGGTTCCCAATTAACAAGAACCTGTGGACCAGTTCGTACGTACTGTTCTGCGCCGGATTCGCGATGGCCGTGTTTGCCGTCTGCTACTGGCTGGTGGATTTCAAGGGATGGAAGCGGTGGGCACAGCCATTTGTATGGTTCGGCGTGAATCCGCTGGCGATCTTCTTCCTGGCAAGCTGGTTTGGGAAAGCGACCAGCGTTCCATGGGTCGGCGGAATACGGATCAAAAGCGTGGTGTACGGAAAGGTGTTTGCCAACCTGTTCCCAAGTCCGTACATGAACTCGCTGGCATTCGCGGTGTGCTTCGTGCTGCTGTTCTGGTTTATCGCCTGGGCGCTGTACCAGAAAAAGATTTTCATCCGCGTTTAGTTATCACCTGCGGCTTTGAGCGATGCCAGATCAATTCCCAGCTGCTGACATTTCTTGTACAGGTGGCTGCGCTCAAGCGCGAGTTCCTTCGCGGTGGCTGTCATGTTGTAGCCGTGGCGTTTGAGCTCCGCGAGGATCGTCTGCTTCTCGAAGCTGTCCACCCGTTCGGAAAGAGGGCCAGTGCTGGAGACCTTCAACTCCGACGCTACAGTGCCCTTTAACCGTGGAAGAGCTAGCTCTACGGCGGCGCGATCAACTTGGCCGTCGAGCGCCAGCAACATCACCCGTTCTACCACGTTCCGCAGTTCGCGAACGTTTCCTGGCCAGGCATAGTTCGCCAGCGCATCAATAGCTTCGGGCAGGAACGTCATGGGCTTCCATCCGTTCTGTGCGCTCACAAGCTTCGCGAAATGCTCGACGAGGGCTGGGATGTCTTCGCGGCGTTCGCGAAGCGAGGGCAGGATGAGAGGGAAGACGTAAACACGGTGAAAAAGGTCCTGCCGGAACTTGCCTTCGCTTACGAGTTCTTCGAGGTCACGGTGAGTCGCCACGACGACTCGGACATCAACAGTAACGGGCTTGTCTCCGCCAATGCGTTCGACTTCGCCTTCCTCCAATACGCGCAACAGCTTGGCCTGCATGGCAAGAGGCATGTCGCCGATTTCGTCGAGAAATAACGTGCCGTGATGTGCCTGCTCGAACTTGCCGATGTGACGGTTGGCGGCTCCAGTGAAGGAACCTTTCTCATGGCCGAAGAGTTCGGACTCGATGAGTTCCGCTGGAATGGCAGCGCAGTTCAAAGTGACGAACGGCCCGTTGGCACGTGCCGATTTCTCATGCAGCGTACGCGCGACCAGTTCTTTGCCGGTGCCGGTTTCGCCGTATATGCACACGCGCGATTCGCTTTGCGCGACCCGTTCGATCTGCATCATCACGCGTTTCATGGCGTCGCCTGACCAAACGATCTGGTGCTTACCGACGCGCTGCTTGAGTTCCCGGTTCTCCTGTTCGAGTCGCTTCAACTTCAGTGCATTCTCGACCGTGAGCAGTAGTTTGTCGGTGGAGAGCGGCTTTTCGAGGAAGTCGAGCGCGCCGAGCCGGGTGGCTTTGACGGCCATTTCGATGTGCGCCTGGCCGGACATCATGACGACTGGGGCAGCGACGGAGTTATTCTTCAGATCCTCTAATAAAGCGAGACCATCGCGATTGGGCATTACGACGTCGGAAAGGATGAGGTCGAACGGTCGAGACTTCGCGAGTTCCAGTGCCTTGGCGGCGTTGTCGCAGACGGTTGCCTCGTGTCCGGCGAGCCGGAAAGCGCGCGAGAGGGAAGCCAGTGTGTTGGGTTCGTCGTCTACGATGAGGATGTCGGCTTTCGTCGGCATGATTTATCCCACCTTCGCAGTGTCGGCCTTTACGGTGCCGGATGAGTATTTCGGAAGTTCAATACGAAACGTCGCGCCCTGTCCTGGTGTGCTCTCGACTGTGATCGTTCCCTTGTGATCGCTGATCACAGACTGCACGATCGCGAGTCCGAGCCCGGTTCCGCGTTGTTTGCTGGTGTAGTAGGGCGTGAAGAGACGCACGCACTCTTCGGGTGTAAGTCCCGTGCCGGAGTCGGCGATCTCGATACGTACGGAGTCAGTCTGCTCGCGCGTGCGGAAGGTAATAGTGCCGCCGTTCGGCATGGCATCCATGGCATTGAGCACGAGATTCGAAAGTGCGCGATGGAGGAGATCGGGATCGGCCTCGATCAGGCGAAGCGAGTCCTGAAGTTCCAGACGGACCGTGATCTGCGGTTTGCCCGGAGCGCTGAATTGCGGCTCGTGTAGCGCCACCACACCCTTGATGACGTCGTTGATCTGCACGCGCTGCAACTGCGGCTGCGGCATCTTCGAAAAGTCGGAGAAGCGTCCGATGATTGTCTTAAGGTTAGTGAGTTCGGCGAGCAGGGTACTGGCGCTTTCGCGGAAGACTTCGTCGAATTCAGCCGGCGGAAGTTCGCGGGCGCGTACGAGGTTCTCTACCGTGATCTGAAGTGGGAAGAGCGGGTTCTTCAGTTCGTGAGCCAATCGCCGGGCCAATTCACGCCATGCCGCTACACGTTCAGACTGCAACAGCTTTTCGCGCTGCGAAATGATTTCGTGCGTCATGCTGTTGAAAGCTTCCGCCAGTTCTCCGAGTTCGTCTGTATTAGGAACCTCGACACGTGTGTCCCAATTTCCGGCGGCGACGGCGCGAGCGCCTTCGGCAAGTTGCTCGACAGGACGAGTGAAGCGAGCGGCCAGCCAGAGGGAGATCAGGATGGCGAAGAGGATTCCTGCTCCGCCCACGGTGAAGGCGACCGTGCGGATATCGTAGAGGAACTGCACGAGGTCCCGCCGCGCGTGGCCGATTAACAGCACGGCCAAGAGCGAGTCGTCCTGCCCTTTGAGCGGGAAGGCCTTGAACGTTTCGGCGTCGCGGAGATCCGAACTCCAGTGGATGATTCGCGATGTTTCGTTACGGCTCAACTTCACTTCGTCGATGACTGAGGAGAGCTTCTCGAGATTGGGGGTGTCGGGATCAGCGCCGACGAGGTTGGCGGCGTTGAAGGAGCCGTCCTGCACACGGTAAAGAAAGGCGCGCATACCCGGCGGCAGGCTCAGACTGAAGAGAAACTCGCGGTCGAGACGCTCTCCGCCGAGGATGTAGATGGGATTTTCGCCAACACGAATTGCACGTACTGAGAAGAGTCCAAGGGCCGTTCCGTCCTGGAGTTCTTCGCGCTTGAGAAAGGCCTGCGCCGATGTCTTCGACGGGACGGTCTCTTTGTAGCCAAAACGAGCGGGCCACTGCGCGGAGGAGATGATGCTGCCATCGGCGGAGAGGATCTCAAGGAAGTCCAGTCCGTACGCCCGGGCCTGATTGGTGGCTTCGTTCAGGTAAGCGGCCGGATCGCCCCCATGAGAGATATCGAGCGCCATGCGTGCGATGCTTTCGTTCTCGGCGATGTTCTGCACACGCTTAGCCACCTCGTCGCCACGACGCTGAAATTCACGCCGGAACTGCTGCACTAGCGCTTCCGTGCGCTGATTGTCGGTGCGTTCGAACAGTTGACGGGTCTGCCGGGAAATCGCCCATCCAATGGCAACCACGGTGGCAACAATGATGACCGCGAATACGGCAAGCAGACGCCGGCGGAAACTCATGGCTTACCTCCCGTTGTGCGCGGTGCAAGCCAGACGTCGGCGAACCTCCATTGCCCTGCGGGCGACGGATCGAAGTTGCGAACGCGTTCTTTGAGTGCGGTGACCTTCGGAATGTGAACGAGAGGAATCGCCGAGTAGGTTTGAAGCGCGGTGCGCTCATTGGAATAGAGCGATTCGATATTGTCGCTGGTAAACGGCTGCATGATCGACAGCTTTTCGACCAAGGCGTTCAGAGCAACGGCCGGATTGAGCGATGACACGGAAACAGTCTCGATCCGGAGATCAGCAGAGTTGGAGGCAACCGCCGATCCAGCAATGCCGACGTCGCGCAGGTTCAGAGCTACACGTTCGGCGATCAGGCGTTGAACAGATTCTGTGGGATCATAGCCAATCGTGATGGCAGGTGGGCGTCCAGCTTGTTTCAGAAGATCGCGAGCTTTTGCCTGATCTGGAGCGGTCGGGAAGAGGAACGCGTATCCGGTAAGCCAGTTTGGGAGCAGGCTTCCCGCCACCTCGCCCTGTCGCTGGAAGATGACCGAATGAATGGAACCGCGGTCGATCGCCAGCGAGATCGCCTGACGAATGCGGAGGTCACCCAACTCGGTCTTCTTCGAGTTGAAGACCAGCAGTAGGGTTACGGATGGGCGCGACAATTCGACGCGCATGCGTTCCTGCTGGAGCCGTCGCAACATGTCGGCGGCGAGTTCAACGACGTCGACGTGATCAAAAGAGAAGTCGTTGAGTTGATCGCGGGAGTTACGCCCGGTCTTGATCTCAAGCGTGTCAAGATACGGGCGCCCGCCCCAGTAGTTGTCGAATGCTTTCAGGCTGATCGTGCCGGGCGTACGTGTCTCGATTCGGAACGGACCAGTGCCGAAGACGTCGTTGCCGCTGGTCAGGATGACCGCGTATTCCGGCTGCGACAAAATTGACGGCAGGTTAGGCCTAGGTGAGTCGCACTGGTACATCATCGCGATCGAGGAGAGCAGCAGCTTGCATCCGGGTACGGGTACCTGGCTGAGTTTGGCGGCCGAAAGCGGGGTTCCATCGTGGAACTGGACGCCGGTGCGGAGGGTGAAATCCCAGCGGGAGCCGTTGTCGGGCGTCGTCCAACGAAGCGCAAGTCCGGGTTGTAGGCGACCATTGTCATGAATCGTGACGAGCGTTTCGAACACGGGGCCGACCAGCAGGTCGGGCGCGCCCTCGTATTCCGGTACGACTTCCCGGAACTGCACCCGCAATGGGTCGCCATACCTCGGACGTGTTCGCGCGAAGGCTGCTGAAATCAGCAATAGCGCCGCACTACTGATTGCAAGTAATCGAAACGCTATAGGCTTCATACTGTCCTGTCCGCAGGTTATGTGCGATGGCGGTTGCTGTGTTTGCGTCGTGTGTCCAGAGCGCGGTAATGGGGCCGGCAAATGCCACCGGGCCACTGACCAGGACCGGTTCGCCGTCGGGAATTTCGTAGGCCCGAAGGGAATCAGGTTGCGTATCGTCGGCAGCGGCAGTTACCAGCAATTGGGTTCCTGAACCGCAAGCGGAGCGAACTGCGGCGATGTCGCTGCCCCAGTCACCGGTTATGTTCATCGACAGAGTACGTTCGTTTACGCCGTCGTTCAGGCGAACACGGCCATCGACGCCGGTAAAGATAGCCAGAGAGTTGTTTTGTCGCTGCAGCCACGCGGCAGAGTAGAAGGGCGGATTCTGGTTTTCGCTCGCGGGAACAAGAGCCCCGTTGAAGTAATTGCGGGCGGAGTTGAAGAACGCTGACCGCGGCCCAAGTTTCCATGCGTCTTCGCCGTCGCGGCAGATGACGGAGCTGGCCCGTCCCAAAGAGACAGTACAAACCGTGCCCGGAAGGTAGGCGTCAACGCTCTTGTCACCGGGGACAAGCAGTCCGCGGAGATCGCGCGGAAATGGGTGGTTGCGAGCGACGTTCCAGGACTGCTGGCGTTCCCATGTGCTGTTGCTTTGCGTGTAGGAGGTAATCAAATCCGCTTCGAGGACGATGAGGCGATTGCGGTCGAATACCAGAGCATCCACGAATTGCGTTGGTTGCGACCACAATAAAGACTTGCTGATAACGACCGTAGGCCCACTTTTCGTCGGCGCTGCCGATTGCGCTCGTGGAACTGAGACCATCGCCACTTGCGTGTTGTTGCCTTGCTTGACTTCCGCGATCCAAAGATAGCCTTGCAGGTTCTCTGAAAGAGTCACGCGAACTTCGCTGTGGACGTTAGCGACGGCACCGACGGATACACCGGACGTCCGCAGTTGCGCTTCAATGGCGCGCTGGATTTCGCCGACCTGATCTTTGGGAAGGGAAGAGGAATTGGTGACAGTCAGAGTAATGCTTCCGGGACCGCTGGCGCTGGCGATCGCCTTCGCCAGGTCGGTTGCCGCTAAACTCCAGTCCGATCCCCATGCAGGCGAAACCAATGCCAAGATGCACAACACGCACCAACGGAGCCGATTGCCTAAGTTCATCGTGAAACTCGCATTATAGTTCGCCGAATTCATGGTTCAGCTACGGCGTTTCGCCGATTCCCTAATCGGAACAACCGGGCAGCCTGACGGCGGCGGTGTCAGACTGCCCGGCGCTATCCGGAAGCAAGGGGAAACCAACTTCCGGCATCCTGACAAGCTTTACTTCGCGGGTGAGTTCATTGCGGCCGCCGTGACAGCAATGCTTAACGCAATCACGAGCGGGGCCCACGCCAGGAACGCTAATGCAACCGTGGTGCGCCAACGGATTGGGTGCGGCTCCAAGGCGACCGCGCCCGCAGCTATCCGGCGACGGTAGCGAATGAGCATCAAGACATCGTTCGCGATGATGGATAGAGACGTCATCAACATCACCAAGCCGAGAACGCACAACGCGTATCTTAAGAACCACATAGGGATCTCCTGTTCAGCTCTTGTGCTCCGCAGTCATTTCGTTCTGGGAGCGTCCCGTCCGAGGGGCGAAGAAGAACCGGAACATGCCCCCGAAAATCAGTTCTTCCATAAGCAGTGCGCACATCAGCGAGAAAAACAATCCCGCTACTACAACTCCTGCTGTGGTTACGCTTTCCATGATTTACTCCTTAATGCGAGCCCGCCAGGCTGGCGGACTCAACTGCTTGATTCGGCGTTTCGTTGCTTGCGACGATCACCTCGTCGGTGCTGCCAAAGACCTGGGAAATCAATTCGTCGCGCTCAGCCCGAATTTCAACCACGTCTCCGGGCCGAACGATCTTGAAGAGTTCTTCCACATCCTTCTTCGCCATGCGGATGCATCCGTGGGAAGCGGCCTTTCCAATCGATTTCGGCGCGTTCGTGCCGTGGATCCCGTAGCCTTTCTGGCTAAGGCCAATCCAGCGAGTGCCGAGCGGGTTCAGCGGGCCGGGTTCCACGATCTTGCCCGGCGCGTAATAGGTCGGGTCCGTGATGCGGGTGACGATCTTGAAGCTTCCGCTGGGGCTGGGAGTAGCAGCCTTGCCGACCGCGACGGAGAAAACCTTCGTCACGGTGCCGTTCTCAATGAGCGCCAGTTTTCGGTCAGGAATGCTGATGACGATCTGCCGCGCGCTTTGGCTGGCCTGCTCTTGCCCGTATACCCTGGCTGCCGCCAGGATGAGCACCGCGAGAATCAGCCTCAGTTTGGTCTTGGTTTCCGAGTTTCCGTCGATCCGCCGCATCGCTTTCACTCCTTACGCCGAAGTGATAATGCAGCGGGACTTCCATCGCTAAGTTATTGATTCGATGGGTAGTAAATAGTCTTTGGACGTGTCTGAAGAGACGCTGTGTGTGCGGGGTGACACACGTCGAGAGGTCGGCGAGGCATTACTTTCTTTCTTCGATCTTCGTGGCCTGCCAGGCGATGACCTTCCACTCGCCCTTGATCTTTCGGAAGGTGCCCGTGTTGCGATAGTTGGCAGTAATTGGCTTCCCGTCCTGCTCGGTGTGGTGGATGAGTCTGAAGTTTACAACCGCGAAGTCGCCGTAGTCGTGGACAACGATGTCTTCAGCGTCATAAGTACTCTTCGATTCTTTGGAATCGGCCGGCTTCTTCGCCGCTTCGGCTACGTTCTTCATGATTTCGGCCTTGGTGCGGACTACACCGGTGGAGCCGGTATAGATGAGATCGTCCGACCAGAAACGGTCGTGGGCGGCGGGAGTGTTCACGCCGGCAAGGAAGTCGCGGATGGTGCTTTCGAGTCGTTCCTTGGTGTTCTTGACCCGGAGCCCCGGTCCCTTGCCGGTGGGTTTCACTTGTCCGAATGCGACAGCAACCAGCAGCAACAAAACGATCACGACTCGTAGCTTCATCTGCGCTCCTTATGCTGGTGCTGCACGCCCTTAGCCCCGGCCACCACAAGATCGGTAGCAAGACCGGCAAAGAGCCCGTGTTCAATGATGCCTGCCCGTGCTCCCAGTTTGGCCGAAAGAGCCGCGGGATCCTGCATAGGACCGAAGTAAGCCTGGAAAATCATGTTGCCGGAATCGGTGGCGTAATCGGTACCGTCGCTGTTTTTGCGGATTTCGACACGAGCACCGAGTGACTCGACAAAGCGCTTCTGCGATTCCCAGCCAAAGCGCAGCACTTCAATCGGAAGGTAGAACCGGGTACCGAGACAATCGGAAATCTTATCTTCGTCGACAACGATTGCAAACCTGCGGCTCACCTGCGCAACGATCTTCTCGCGCAACAAGGCACCACCGCCGCCCTTGATCACATTCCATTCGGGGTCGACCTCATCGGCGCCGTCAATGGTGATATCAACGTCGCGGGGCAAAGTATCCTGCATCAGCGGGATGCCAAGCTGCACCGCCTCTTTGTGCGTCTGAATCGACGTAGCTATTCCGATGATGTTGCGCAACTCGCCAGTCCGGATGCGTTCCCCGATTTTGCGGACTGCATGAATTGCGGTTGAGCCTGTGCCAAGTCCAACCACCATGCCTGATTCGACGAATCCTGCTGCGAACTCTCCGGCTTGCTTCTTGAGTTGTGTTCGACTGTCCATTGTGGCCGATTCCGCCAATGTCGCCTCCCCTGGCAACAAGAAAAGCCCGGCGCTGCCGCCGGGCTAACTTTAATACATTCGAGTTGTCTCTGTAATCAGCAGGCTTTTAGAGCCTTCCGAAGAACAGGATGATCGCCTCGATGCCGCGGTAGAAGTTCGGGATGTGGAACTTCTCGTTCGGGGCATGCAGGTTGTCGTCCGGCAGGCCCAGGCCCATCATGACTGACGGAATCTTGAGGACCTTTTCGAAGTCGGTGACGATTGGAATCGAGCCACCCGAACGGATATACACGGTATCCTTCTTGAACACGTCGTGCAGGGCCTCGGTCGCCGCCTTGATGTATTTGTTGTCCGTTCCGACGACGATGGGCTCGCCCTTGCTGTGGAAGCTGACTTTAAAGGTGATGCCCTTGGGCGTATTCGCCTTCACAAAATCCACGTACTTCTGGGCGATTTCTTCCGGATCCATGTCCGGCACCAGGCGCATGGAAATTTTCGCTGAGGCCTTGGCCGGAATAACCGTCTTCGCGCCCTTGCCGGTAAAGCCACCGGGCATGCCGTGTACTTCCAGCGTGGGTCGCGCCCATGTGCGATAAAGCACGGAGTAATCAGGTTCGCCAGTCAGGACGCTCGAACCGACTTCCGTTTTGCGATAGTGTTCTTCGTCGAACGGAAGGTTCTTCCATGCTTTAAGTTCGTCATCAGTGGGCTTCTTTACCTTGTCGTAGAAACCGGGAATCTGGATGTGCCCGCTCTCGTCCTTCAACTTGCCGATAAGGCGGCCAAGGGCTTCGAGCGGATTGGGTGCGGCGCCGCCGTAAACGCCGGAGTGCAGGTCTGTCATGGCACCCACAGCTTCGATCTCGGAGTACACAAGTCCGCGAAGTCCAACGCAAAGAGTCGGCAGGTCCGGGGCGAACAACTCGGTGTCACAAACCAGCGCGAAGTCGGATTTCAGCTTTGCGCCTTCCTTCCGAATGTATTCGGCGATCGCTTCGCCGCCGACTTCCTCTTCGCCTTCGTACAAGACCTTCACGTTAATAGGCAGTTTTCCGTTGCCGGCCTTGAACATGCTTTCGAAGGCCTTCACCTGCATCCAGAGTTGACCCTTGTCGTCCACGGCCCCGCGGGCGTAGATGTTCTGGTTGCGCTCGGTCGGCTCGAACGGAGGCGTGGTCCACTCATCGATCGGATCGGGAGGCTGGACGTCGTAATGCGCGTAGCAGAGCACCGTCGGCTTTCCCGAGGCGTGCAGCCAGTCGGCGTAGACGAGTGGATGTCCTTTGGTCTTGATGACCTGAACGTTCTCGAAGCCGATACGCTTCAGTTCGTCGGCCACATACTTGGCAGCATTCTCGACATCGTCCTTGTGCTCTTCGAGCGTACTAATGCTGGGAATACGAAGCAGGTCCTTCAACTCCTCAAGAAACCGCTTCTGGTTTTCGCGTGCGAAACTCACCGCGGGGGAAGCCATACAGACCTCTCTTTCTGATTTGAACTAATTTGAGAGCCAAACTACGACCGGAAAGTATAAATCAGCGCGGCAGAGGCGGGAATTTAGGGACGAATTGAGGTTGTTCCATTTCCGGAACGTCGACGAATCTGCGGTTTGGACCTGCGGAATGATCCTTGCCTAGTCACTTTCATCGCTTTATGCCAATGTTGTCGCGAGTACTTGCGACGTTACGGGAAACATTTGCTTTCCTAAGAGACGTAAGCACATAAAAAACGCGGTGGATCTCTCCACCGCGCCTCTCACTGCACAATTCAGTTCTGGACGGCCGAAGCGGATGCGGTCTTCACCGGTTGTGCTTCCGGAGCGACCTTCACCGTCGACATAATCGACTCAAGCCGTTTCAGCACCTGGTCTGGCTCGACTTCTCTCGCCAGGCCGCTGTCGTTCCTGGTGTTCACGCCAAGCTCGATCTCGTAGCAGGTGTAGTTCGCGTAGGTGACATAGTTGCGCACCTTCGATGCACTTCCGCGGCCTCCGGTATCCGTCTCCAGCCAGCGGAAGCTGGTGCCGTTGACCGTACTCGTTAGGGGCGTATCACCGAGCGACGACTCGCATTCTTCTTTACTGATATCTTCGTTCAAGCTCAACGTGAAATAGCCTCGGTCGAAGTTCGTGTCCGGATAGAAGCCTTTGGGCACATCTACGCGCACCAGGGAGAACTGGCCTTCGTAGCCGTCAGGTTTCGGCTTCAGCGACTCGTCATTGGCAATCGTTTTCGCACTCAGGCGCGAGTACTGCCACGGATATTCGAACGAAATTCCGTAGTCGCGGCTCTTGAATGTCACAGCTTTAGGTTGCATTTTTTCAAAGCTTGCAGGTTTCACTTCGACTTCGTTCGACTTTGCTCCCGTGCTGTTCAGCACTGCAGGTACAACTTTGGACTTTTCCGGCTGCGCCGCTTTTACCACGTCCTTCGGGTTATCGGAACATGCAACCGTTAGCAGTAGGCCCGCAAGAGCACCTGTCAGGATCAGAACACGCGACTTGCGAATACCTTCAGCGTTGTTGTTTTCTTTGTGGTTCATAAGCACCTCCGTGGGTGCCTATGGAAAATGCACGACTCGAGCCAAAGTAGGGCTTGTTGATTCCACAGGAGTTGTTCGCGTTTGCGAAGGTCACGAGCGTGTTAACGCGAAGACGGTGTGGCTCTATAGACACGAAGAGGCGCCCACCGAAGCGGGCGCCCCAAAAAACGCAACGTTATCGCGGTTCTGTGGCTTGTGCATCCAGTACAACCTGCGTGCTGTCCGACACGCTTGACTGCACATCCTGAGGCAGCGTGAATTCGAATCCGCGATTCACGCCGTGTATCCAGATCCGGTGCAGATAGTTCTTCCCATTTACGTTCTCCAGGATCACCTGCGTCTTCGTAGGCAACTCACCGGCAGTTGGTTGCGCGTTCTTACGCGTGTCGAACGCCGACGCCGTGAAGCTCAGGTTCTTGCCATCCGGAGTCTTCACGTGGAAGACATTCCGGTCTGTCTGATCCCCGACAATCTCAAGGATGTTTGTTCCCGGTGGGATTACCTGCTGGGTGTCGTTGCCCACGTACACAGGGTTCTCGAAGTTTACCCGGACCTTCAATATGGAATGTTGTGCCGCTGCCGGAATTTGCAGCAGCAGGCATGCTGCGATCACCATAGCCAAACCTAAAAACAGCTTCACCCTCATACTTTCCTCGCTTTTGAACCTTTACTCCTTTGGGATGGCAGCAATCACCCCGCGGTTGACCCACTCCGTCCGGCCCGTTAATCTGCCTGTAAGCTCTTGATTCTGCATATCGCACTGCGACTCTGCTAATCGCTCCGCGAATTTGAGTACTGACGAAACCATGTTCCATCGCACAGACGATCTTCGAATCAAATGGACTAAAGTTGTCCTTCCTCCCGTGTTCCTTGAGGAGGAACTGCCGCTGACCGAAAAAGCGTCGGCAACGGTTTTCCAGGCCCGCAATGAAATTTCGAACATCCTGCATGGTAGCGATCACCGCGTCCTGGTTGTGGTCGGTCCCTGTTCCATTCACGATCCGGCCGCAGCCCGCGAGTATGCCGAACGGCTGAAGGAGGCCATCGGAGAGTTATCGAGCCATCTCTGTATCGTGATGCGCGTGTACTTCGAAAAGCCGCGTACGACGATCGGTTGGAAGGGGCTAATCAACGATCCCCATCTCGACGAATCATTCCGCATCAACGACGGCCTTCGCATCGCTCGCCACCTGCTGCTCGACCTGGCCGAGATGGGTGTTCCTGCGGGAACCGAGTTCCTCGATATGATTACGCCGCAGTACATGGCCGACCTGGTGAGTTGGGGAGCCATTGGCGCGCGCACCACGGAGAGCCAGGTGCACAGGGAACTCGTGTCTGGGCTTTCCTGCCCGGTGGGATTCAAGAACGGCACCTCCGGCAACGTTCAGATCGCGATCGAGGCCGTGCAGTCGGCGGCGCATCCCCATACGTTTCTCGGACACACGAAACACGGCCAATCGGCCATCTTTGTCACCAAGGGTAACCCGGAGTGCCATGTCATCCTGCGCGGCGGGCGAAGGACTGTGAACTACGACAGCGCGTCGGTGAACGAAGCCTGTGCTTTGCTCGAAAAGGGAGGACTACCGCAACGCGTGATGATCGATTGCAGCCATGCCAACAGCAACAAGGACTGCAAACGACAGCCATTGGTTTTTCGGGATGTCGCCGGGCAGATCGCCAACGGGGATAAGCGCATCATCGGTGTGATGCTGGAGAGCAATCTGCTCGCAGGTACACAGAAACTGCTAAAGGGGAAGTCGCTCGTTTACGGGCAGAGCATCACCGACGCCTGTATCGGGTGGGAGGAAACACAGGTTCTGCTGCGGGAACTCGCCGAGGCAGTGCGCAAATCGCGATCGGCCTAGCGCTTTCTTTTCATAGTACGAATTGCGCGCTCGCCGCATCCAAAGCTGGAGAGTTTCTGGAGATACGAAATGGCACAGATGCTTGACGAGAGTCGTCTCTGGCCCGCCCTTCCACTCAACGAATGGAAAGACACCTACGCCACGCTGCATATGTGGACGCAGATTGTCGGCAAGGTTCGGCTGTCACTCACGCCGAGGACGAATCACTGGTGGAACGTGGCCTTCCGCGTTACCCCACAGGGTCTGACAACTTCGACCATTCCGTACCGCGACCGCACGTTCGAGATCCTGTTTGACTTCATTCAGCACCAACTCGTGTTGCAGATCAGTGAAGGAAAGCGGTACTCAATGCCGCTCGTTGCCCAGTCGGTGGCTGATTTTTACCAGGCATTCATGCGAATGCTGCGAGAGGCAGATATCGAGGTCAGCTTCTGGCGGATGCCGGTCGAAATCCCGGATCCGGTGCCGTTCGACAACGACCATCTTCATTCGTCCTACGATCCGCAATATGTCGACCGCCTCCGGCAGATCTTGGTGACGGTAAACACGATCTTTGAGGAGTTTAGGGCGGATTTCCTCGGCAAGTGCAGCCCCGTCCACTTCTTCTGGGGCAGTTTTGATCTAGCGGTGACGCGCTTCTCAGGAAGGCGAGCACCCGAGCGCCCGGCCGCCGATTCGATCACAAAGGAGGCTTCTCGCATGAAGTGAGCAGCGTCGGATTCTGGCCCGGCAGCGGCAAGATAGCAGGACCGGCGTTTTATTCTTACACTTCTCCCGAACCGGAAGGGTTTAAGCAATACAAGGCCAAGCCGGCGAAGGCATGGTACGACACTGAAATGAGTGAGTTCATCCTGATGTATGACGACGTCCGGAAAGCTTCGTCACCGAGGCAGGCACTGCTGGATTTTTGCCGCACCACTTACGAGGCCGGCGCCTCCCTTGCGAAATGGAATCGCACAGCGCTTGAGCGTTCCGCGGTTGCCGGCGTCGGCGAAGTTGCGTAGGTACACGCGAGAGGCCCACCATCGTACTCCGGTTTGCGCAGGGTGATGTCTTAGCGCGCGGCCTTCTTTTCCATTGCGAGAGGCAACGGGCGCGCGCTGCGTGGCGGACGCTTGGCGCCGTCACGTACGGCGCGTACATCGATTTTCAGCTCGTCAATCGTGCGGCTCAGAGTGTTACGGTGCATCCCCAGTTCGCGGGCCGCTTTGCACTGATTCCCATGGTTCTCTTCCAGGACGGTAACGATAAAGCGCTTCTTGAATTCGCGCACTGCTTCAGAATAAAGAATGCCGCCCTTGTACATCGCCATAACTAAGGCTTCGAGCTGATCTTTCACAATGAACTCTCTTTCCCGGATCCTGCTATCTTCCGCCAGATGCTGATCGTTTGTCCTCCGGCTCGGTCGAGCTTCCGGCCGGTTTTGATGCTTCTACTTTGTTCTTGCCGTTCCTTAAAACTTCAATTCCTTCGCTGACCTTGTTTCTCACTTCTCCCGGAGCCAGCCACGAGGCCGCTCTCCCGGCCACCAGAAAGTACGGAGCCAGTTGCGAATTGCCCAGCCAGAGCGCCTTCGGCGCAAATGCCGCTGTGGCCATCACGACAACCGTGACGATCAACAATCCGCGGACTAACCCAAATGCGGCGCCAAGTACGCGATCCACTACCCGCAGGCCAACCTTCTGCATGATCCAGCTTGCGATGCGACCGATGCCTCCGGCGAAAATCGCCACTGCGAAGAAGATGAGAAAGAACGCGACAATGTTTGCAGCGTACGGCGGATTGATGAAAGTCAACCACCCTGCCACAACTGAATACTCCCACGCGGCGAGAAGAAACCCTACAATCACTCCCGCGAGGGAGAATGCTTCCAAAAAGAAACCTTGTGCTGCCGCGCCGACGACAGAAAATACAAGCGCGGCAACAATCACCCAATCGCCTATGCTCATGACCTCGCCGCCTCGGTTCGGGCGAGACTAACCTTCCAATTCCCGGCCCGTTAACAGCCGGAAAGCTTCCACGTACTTTTCACTCGTCTTAGCCACTACTTCCGGGGGAAGCGACGGAGCTGGTGGTCTCTTATCCCACTTGATCTGTTCCAGATAATCTCTGACAAACTGCTTATCGTACGAGAACTGCGCTCTTCCTGGGGAGTACTTCTCCGCCGGCCAGAAGCGGGATGAATCGGGGGTCAACACCTCATCCGCCAGCACCACGCCGGCTGCCGTGATGCCAAACTCAAACTTCGTGTCCGCAATCAGAATACCGCATTTGGCCGCGTGCTCTGAAGCCTTGCGGTAAATTTCCAGGCTGATCCTACGTAATTCCTCTGACCTTTCAGGGCCAACCAGCTTTTTCATCTCCGCAAATGCGATGTTCTCATCGTGACCTGTCGTGGCCTTTGTCGCGGGAGTGAAAATTGGCTCGAGCAGCTTGTCGCTTTCGCGAAGTCCTCGCGGCAGTTCAATACCACAAACCGTGCCGCTGGATTTGTATTCCTTCCAGCCTGAACCGGAAAGATACCCGCGAACCACGCACTCAACCGGACACATGTTCGCGTGCACTACGAGCATCGAGCGTCCGCGAAGCTGATTTTCGTACTTACGCAGCGGGGCAGGGTACTCATCAACGTTCGCCGTCACCACGTGGTTCGGAACAACATCCTTGAGGAAGTTGAACCAGAATAAGGAAATCTGTGTGAGGACTTTCCCCTTGTTCGGGATGCCAGATCCAAGAACATAGTCGAACGCAGAGATGCGATCGGTGGCGACGAATAGAAGATGCTCGTTGTCTACGCGATAAACGTCACGAACTTTTCCGCTCGCGTAGAGTTCCAGATCGGGAAAATCTGTTTGAAGCAAAGCGTCTTGTGTAGCAGAACTGGTCACGGCAGATTCGTTGAAGAGACGGTGCGTATTCTAGCTGTCGAGAATGATT